>CAIYQJ010000182.1 GCA_903928275.1 uncultured Chloroflexota bacterium | reverse complement strand
CGCCTCGAAGATCCCCTCGAGAAGGTCACACTCGGCGTCGTAATCCTTGTCGGCATAGAACGCGTCATACGCGGCAGCGTACTCGGGGCCAAACGGGTCACTCATCGAAGCTCTGCCTCTGTCGCCGCAACAACCTGATCGACCTGTTCGTCGCTGAGACCGACCCCCGACGGGAGGTACAGGCCTTGGTCGGCGAGGTCGTCGGCCACGGGATACGCCTCGCCGCCAAAGAGCCCTCGCTGGAGGAGGCCCGGCTGTCGGTGCATACCCAGGAAGAAGGGCCGTGTTTCGATTCCGCAGGCGCGCAGGCGGGCAGCGAGCAATGATCCCTCCAGGCCGGTCTCCCGGTCGACCATCAGCCCAAACATCCAGTAGACACTGCGAGCCCACCCCCGCTGCGTTTGGAGCCGAATGCCGGCAAGACCTCCGAGGCCGGCCTCGTAGCGCATGCCGATCTCGCGCTTGCGGGCCACGGTCTCATCGATCCGTTCGACTTGCGCCAGCCCGATCGCCGCCTGGAGATTCGTGAGGCGGAAGTTGAAGCCGAGCTCCCGGTGGAGGAAGCGACGCCCCGGCTCGAACGCGAGGTTGCGGAGGAAGCGCAGACGCTGGGCGAGCTGCTCGTCGTCCGTGAGGACCATCCCGCCCTCGCCCGTCGTCACGAGCTTGTTCGCGTAGAAGCTGAAGCAGCTGGCGTCGCCGAAGCTACCGCACCTCCGCCATCGAGGCCGGGGGCCGACCCCTGTCCGGTACTCCGCGCCGTGCGCCTCGGCCGCGTCCTCAATGACGGCAAGGCCGTAGCGCCCCGCCAGGTCGATCAAAGGGTCCATCTCTACCGGGTGCCCATAGATGTGCACCGGCATGATCGCGCGGGTGCGGCTTGTGATCTTCGACGCGACCTGCGAAACGTCCATGCACCATGTCTCGGGGTCCGCGTCTGCGAGCACTGGCGTCGCCCCGGCGTACAGGACCGCGAGCGCGCACGAGATGATCGTGAACGAAGGGATGATCACCTCGTCGCCCGGCCCGATCCCCAGCGCCGCGACCGCCAGCTGCAGGGCGACGGTCCCGTTGCCCACGGCGACGCCGAAGCGCCGGCCGCAGTAGCCGGCCCAAGCCTCCTCGAACGCTTCGATGAAGCGGCCGCTCGAGGAGATCCAGCCCGTGGCGAGGCATTCCGCGACGTACTCGGCCTCCCGGCCGCCGAGGACCGGCTCGCTGACGGGGATCATGCGTCGCCTGGCTCCGGGCCCGTTTCGAACCGCTCCTTCTCAGCCTGGCCCCCATAGGGGCCCTGCTTGACCTCGAAGAGGACGGTGTCCTCTGTCATCCGGAAACCGTGGCCGCCGCCCACGGACAGGACCGCGTCACCAGCGACGAGGTCGCGTGACGCGACAAGCCGGCGGTCGTCGGAGTAGATGTCCACGATGCATCGCCCACTCCGGACGACGAGCAGCTCGGACGTGCCGACGACCTGGCGCACAACTGGTAGGTGGAGGTGGGCAGCAACGCGCCCGCCGGCCGGGTACACGACGAAGCCCGCTTGGAAGGTCGACTGATCCGAAGTGAAGAACCTCGTCTGGTCGCTGCTGGCGTCGTGCCGGATCAGGTACGCGAGGGTCGCCGCTCCATGGACGATCTCCTCGACAGTCGTCATGTCGAGTCTCCTCGGAGGTCGGAGATGAGTAGGCCCCGCTGGACGTCTCGGAGCACGCTGGCAAGGCCGTCCCGAAAGGCTGTGGGCTGGTTGCTCCGCAGCCTCTCGGTCCCAGCCCGGACAAGCCGGTCGCGGAGTACGGCATCCGTCCAAATGCGCCGGATTCCATTGGCGATCGCCGCTGTGTCCAGCGGGTCGACCAGGACGGCCGCGTCTCCGCACTGCTCACGAATCCCGCGGATGTCGGACGTAATCACGGGCACTCCCATCGCCCACCCCTCGACGACTGGGATGTTGGTGGGCCCGAAGAACGTCGGCAGCAGCACGCCCGTCGCCCCCGAGTAAAGAGCCGCGATCGTCGCATTGTCGACGTACCCGAGGACGCGTACTAGATCGCCGATCTTGTCTCTCGCGACGATGTCGACGACGTCGGCGAGCACTCCGGCCCGGATAGGTCCTGCAGCCGACCCCGTCATCACGACCGTGACATCGAGATCATCCCGCCGGAGAAGAGCCACGGCCTCAGTGACTCGGACGTGGTTCTTGTGCGGCCAGAACTGCGCTGGAAACAGCAGATACCGATCCGGGAGGCCTATGGAGACCAACGTCGCCGACACGGCCTCGCGCGTCGCTCTGACCAGGTACGGAGGGGGAACGAAGGGCAGGACCCGGATGCGGTCAGGTGTAGTCAGGTGTCCATAGAACTCGAGGACGTCTTCGCGACCGACCTCGGAGTCCACGAGGACGGCCTCCGCTTGGCAGATGCCGTTGGTGTACAGGAACTCGCGGTATTCGGCAGCCCCACTCGCCGTCACTTCCGGGAACTCGGGGTGAATGCGGTGCTGAAGATCGTGGACCGCCATGATGTACGGCACGCCCAAGCGAAAGGCGACACTCGACGGGGACGGGAAGAGCATCAGTCCGATGCCACGCCGACTGAGCCTCCGATTCGGCTGCCGCGGCGGCGCCTCCCTCATCGACGCGCCGGTAACCTTGCTTGTTCGCCCAGAGACGGCCACCCCCCGCAAACGGCGCGCCAGTCTCCCCGCGCGCAGAGCCGCGGCGGTACCGAGCGTTCGATTGATAGTTCGCCGCGCAATCGATCGGAACCCCGGCGGCCCAGTGCTCACAAGTTGCCACCCGGCCAGTGTCCAGGACTCAAGCACGTCGCTGCGGGCTCGATCGTGGACGATCACCGGCTCGAACTCGTTCCGGAGCTCACCCATGGCGTCGAGCACTGCGAGGCTGTACTGATAGATTCCGCCTGCTTCGGGGTCAAGGACGGGGTAGATGCCGACTCTCACGCTGGGCGCCCGCTGGTCGTCGCGTGCTCCCACCACCCGATCGTCGCCCGCAGCCCGTCCTCGAAGGTCGTACGAGCGACGAACCCGAAGCGCTCCCGCGCCCGGCTCGTGTCCAAAGCACGGCGCGGCTGGCCGTCGGGCTTCGTCGGGTCCCAGCTGACCTCGCCGGTGAAGCCGGTCAGCCGTGCGATGAATTCGACGAGGTCGCGGATCGTGATCTCGGCGCCGACGCCGAGGTTCGCCGGGTCGCCGTCGTCGTAGCGGTCGGCGGCGAGGACGATGCCCTCGGCCGCGTCGTCCACGTAGAGGAACTCGCGGCTCGCGGACCCGGTTCCCCAGGCGTCGATGTGGTCGGCGCCGGCGTCCCGGGCCTCGACGCACTTGCGGATCAGGGCCGGGATGACATGGGAGGAAGCGGGGTCGAAGTTGTCCCCCGGCCCGTAAAGGTTCACCGGGATCAAGTGGATGACGTCGAAGCCGTACTGCTCCCGGTACGCCTGCCCCTGGACGAGGAGCATCTTCTTCGCCAGGCCGTACGGCGCGTTGGTCTCCTCCGGGTACCCAGACCAGAGGTCGTCCTCGCGGAAGGGCACCGGGGTGAGCTTCGGGTAGGAGCAGACGGTCCCGACCTGGACGTACTTCGCGACGCCCGCGAGCCGCGCGCGCTCCATGAGCTGGATGCCCATGATGGCGTTGTCGTGGAAGAAGCGACCCGGGTTCTCCCGGTTCGCGCCAATCCCACCGACGACGGCGGCGAGGTGGATGACGAGCTCCGGGCGGCCGTCGGCGAGCGCCCGGTCGATGCCGTCGGCGGTGCGCAGGTCGTAGTCGGCGCTCCGGGGGACGAAGACGCCAGTCACGCCGGAAGCCTCCAGGCGACGGACGACGGCGCGGCCGAGGAAGCCCGCCCCGCCGGTGACCATGACCCGGCGGCCGGCCCAGGGGCTGGTCATGGGGTCGCGGTCTCCGGGACGAGCCGGTCCGCGAGACCGGCGTCGGCGAGATCGGCGGCGAGCATGATCCGCACGAGCGCGGCGAAGCGGACGGTCGGGCGCCAGCCGAGGACCGCAGCTGCCCGGCTCGCCTCGCCGCAGAGGACGTCGACTTCGTTGGGCCGCAGGTAGCGCTCGTCGGTCCGGACGTATGCCTCCCAGTCGAGCCCGACGAGGCCGAAGGCGACCTCGCAGAGCTCGCGGACGGTGTGCATTTCGCCCGTGGCGATGACGTAGTCGCTCGCGGTCGGCTGCTGGAGCATCCGCCACATCGCCTCGACGTACTCGGGGGCGTAGCCCCAGTCGCGGCGGGCGTCGAGGTTGCCGAGCACGAGCTGGGTCTGCGTCGCGGCCAGGATCGCGGCGATCGCGCGGGTCACCTTGCGGGTGACGAAGGTGCCGCCTCGCCTTGGGGACTCGTGGTTGAAGAGGATGCCGTTGGAGGCATGGAGCCCGTATCCGTCGCGGTACTGGACGGTGAGCCAGTGCGCCATGACCTTGGCGGCGGCATACGGGCTCTGGGGGCGGAACGCCGTGCTCTCGCGCTGGGGGGTCTCGGTGACCCGCCCGTACATCTCGCTGCTTCCGGCCTGGTAGTAGCGGATCGGCCAGTCCGCCCAGCGCACGGCCTCGAGCAGGCGGATCGTCCCCATCGCCACCGAATCCGCGGTGAACTCCGGCATCTCGAAGCTCACCTTCACGTGGCTCTGGGCCCCCAGGTTGTACACCTCGCCCGGGCGGATCTTGTTCAGCGTCGTCTGGAGGCTGCTGCTGTCAGCCAGGTCCCCGTAGTGGAGAGTGAGGGGGACCTCCCCGCGCTGCGCCCGCTCGTACAGGTGGTCGATCCGTCCGGTGTTGAATGAGCTGGATCGGCGGAT
>CAIYQJ010000181.1 GCA_903928275.1 uncultured Chloroflexota bacterium | reverse complement strand
CGGTGAACGGCTCGCACTCGTCTGCTGCTGCCTCCATGGCTCGGTCGATCGTGTCCGGCTCCAGCGCCGAGCCGGCGAGGGCTGCCTCGGCCCGCGCCGCCCGGATCGGGTGGGGTCCGACAGCCCCGAGCGCGAGCCGCGGGTCCGCCACGCGGCCGGCGTCACCCCGCCGGAGGGCGATCGCGACCGTGACGACGGCCGGCGTGTTGGCATGCCGCCGCCCGAACTTCACGAAGGCCGTCTCGTGCGCCGCCATCGGGACATCGATCCCGACGAGCAGCTCGTCCATGGCGAGAGCATTCGTCATGAAGCCCGTGTAGAACTCCGACAGCGGGAGGACCCGCTCGCCGCGGGGCCCGGCGAGGCGCACGCTCGCATCGAGGGCGAGCAGCGCGACCGCGACGTCGCCGCCCGGGGGTGGGGTGAAGAGGTTCCCACCGACGGTGGCCATGTTGCGGACCGGCCAGCTGGCGGTGTTGCGGGCCGCGTCGCGGAGGAGCGGCACCGCGTCCTGGGCCAGGAGCTGCGTGAGCGTCGCGACGGCCCCGATCCGCAGCACGCCGTCCCCGGCCACGATCCCGTCGAGGCCGGCGCCCCGCAGGCTCATGACCTTCTCTGGCAGCGAGATCCCCTCGTTGACGAGGGGCATGACGAGCGTCCCGCCGGCCATGACGAGCAGGTCTGGACCATGGCGCTCGAGCATGCCGATGGCCTCCGGCAGCGACCGGGGAGTCAGGTACTCGCGGACCGTCACCGTGGGTGCTCCTTGCGCGACCTGCAGAAGACGCTCATCCGGCAGGCTCCACCGGGACGACCTGGAGCCGCCGCCCGAGCCTGGCGAGTCCTTCGTCGATGAGGCCCTTCGCGAGGCTCTCGACGAAGCGGGAATCGAGGCGAGCCAGCGGACCGCTCACCACACCGGTGCCCTCGTACTCGATCGTCGTCCCGCTCCCGAGATCGACGAGGCGGAACGACGCGTGCCCCGCGACGCCGCCGGCCCGCCCCTCCACGCGGCCGTCGAACGCGCCGTATGCGGGCGGGTCCGTCTCGACGAGCCGGACCACGGTGTCGTAGCTGCCCACGAGTGCCGGGAGACGCATGGCGATCGTGCCGCGGAACTCGTCGCCGGAGACCTGCCGTATCTCCTGGCATCCGGGGATGATCTCGAGCAGCGCGCCCGGGTCGCAGATCGCGGCGAAGACAGCCTCGCGCGGGGCGTCGAGCGTGGCCCGCCCCCGGACCTTCATGGCTCCGCCGCGCCCCGGCGAGCCGCGGCCGCGGTCGACGCGCTCATCAGCGATCGGGCGCCGACGGCGATCAGGCGACGACCGCGTAGCCCATGATCTCGTTGGTCGAGAACAGCGCGGCGAGGTCCGGCTGGAGCGCCTGGTGAACCGGCGATGTCCGCCAGCCGGCGGCCGTCTCGCCGTCCTCGAAGCGGAACGTCATCTGGTAGCGCGTCGGTGACTCGGCCTCGCGCAGCAGGTCGACGCGCACGAATCCGGGCGCCTGCGACATGGCGACGCTGTACCGCTCGGCGAAGAACCGCTCGAACTCCGCGGTCCTGTCGGGGTGGACGTTGAACGTGATGTGTCGCTCGATCATCGTGGGACCTCGACGGGAGTGGGCGCCGTGCCGGCCGTCGGCCACGAGCGGTCCGGCCACGTGTCCATACTAGGGTCGCGAACATGCCTGTCAAACGCGGCGAAGCCCGACGCCGAGGGCGCGACGGCGGCCGGCCGCGCCGCGCCGCGCCGCGCCGAGGCGTCCGCCGGTCGTCGGTCCTCGGTGACCGGTCACCGGTCGCCCGTCGCCGGTCGCCGGTCGCCGGTCGCCGGTCGCCGAGGAAGGAGTCGTGGACGAGAGATGTCGAGCGCGATGCTGGCGGAGATCCACGAGATCCCCGAGGTCGTCCGTCTGCTCCGCGACGACGGAGCCGACGAGACGGCGCGGGTGGCAGCGGCGATCCGGGCGGCACGACCTCGCGTCATCGTCATCGCGGCCCGCGGCACGTCCGACCATGCCGCTGTCTATGCCAGGTACCTGCTCGAGTCGCACCTGCGGCTCCCTGTCGTCCTGGCCGCGGACTCCCTCGTCACGATCTACCGGCGCTCGATGGCGTGGGACGGCGCGCTCGTGATCGGGATCTCGCAATCGGGCGAAGGGCCCGACGTGGCGGCCGTCCTCTCGGCGGCGCGTCATGACGGCGCCCTGACCGTCGCAATCACGAATGAGCCCGAGTCGGCTCTCGCGGGGGTGGCCGAGCACACGCTCCTCTGCCGCGCGGGTGTCGAGAGGGCGGTCGCCGCGACGAAGACGTATGTCGCGGAGCTCGCCGTGGTCGCGGCGCTCGTCGCGGACCTGACGCTGCCGGATGCGTCCGGAGCGGCGGAGGACCTCTCGGCGGCGATGGTCGCCCTGCCCGACGTCCTGGCGCGGGTCGTGGCCGCGAGCGACGCCTGGCTCGAGCGCGATGACTCGCTCGTGGAGGCCCTGGCAGCCTCCGACCGCGCCCTCGTCGTCTCGCGCGGCTACGACTACGCGACCGCGCTCGAGGTCGCCCTCAAGCTCAAGGAGACCAGCCGGATCTTCGCCGACGGGTACTCGGCCGCGGACCTTCTCCACGGGCCGCTCGCCCTCGCGGGACCAGCGATCCCCACGCTCGTGTTCCGCCCCGACGGCCGGATGGGCGCCGCGATCGACGCCTCGATCGATCGGGCTCGCGAGATCGGCGCACGACCGTGGATCGTCGGCGGGCGCGAGCTCGCAAGGCTCGCGGCGGGTCCGCGGAGCATCGTGCTTCCCGTGGACCTGCCGGAGGCGCTGACGCCCCTGGCGTTCGCGCTCCCCGGCCAGCTCGTCGCCGAGTCCGTCGCCCGCAGGCGGGGCATGGACCCGGACGCGCCCCCCGGCCTGACCAAGGTCACCCGCACGCTCTGACGCCCGTCGCCCGCGCGCCAGCTCGGAGGCAGGGTGCTGGTGAGGCCCGCGCCCGCGGCCGATGGAGGCGGGTGCGTGGCCGCCCTCGCGTCCCTCCGACGTCAGGCCGTCTTCGTACCGGCCGCGTCGAACGCCATCGCCCGCTGCAGCGCGGCGGCCCGCATGTCGGCAGGGATCTCCACCGGACCGCCGAGGGCCAGTGCGTAGATCG
>CAIYQJ010000180.1 GCA_903928275.1 uncultured Chloroflexota bacterium | reverse complement strand
GGAGCTCGACCCCGAGGGGATGTACACGAAGTAGGCCCGGTGGCGTCGGGTCGCCGGCGCCCCGGGTCGCCGGCGACCCGGGGCGCCGGCGACCCGACGCCACCGGGCCTACTTCGTGTACATCCCCTCGGGGTCGAGCTCCTCGCGGATGAGATGCAGCTCCTGCGCGGTGGGATCGGGGGTCGTCCGAAGCTCCTCGGCGACCCGCGGCTCCCAGCCCATGGTGGCGCGGACCTCGTCGAGCGTCGCGCCCGGGTGGAGGCTGTCGAGACGCATCTCCCCGCTCTCGTCGAAGTGGTAGATGCCCAGGTCCGTCACGACGACAGACGGGCCGCTGCCGAGCCACCCCTGCTCCCGCCGGATGCGCGCGGCGTTCTCGGCGCCGCCGAGATTGCCGGGGGAGGTGCGGAAGTCGATCGTGTCCACGAACGAGCGCGCGGACTGCCGCATGATGACGAAGACCTGGCGCGCGTTGATCGCGATCTCGCACGCGCCGCCGGACCCGGGGAGGCGCGTCTTCGGGTGCACGTAGTCGCCGATCACCGTCGTGTTGATGTTCCCGTAGCGATCGATCTGCGCCGCTCCGAGGAACCCGACGTCGATGAGGCCACGCTGGAGGTAGTACCCGAAGAGCTCGAACATGCTCGTGACCGCGATGGCCCCCGTCACGATCGTGGGGTCGCCGATCGACAGCGGCAGGCGCGCGGGCTCGGCGCCGAAGACGCCCGCCTCGTACACGAGCTCCAGGTCAGGCGAGACCGTGCGCTTCGCGAGGTTCACGGCGATGTTCGGCAGCCCCACGCCCACGAAGCAGACGCGCTGGCCGGCGAGCTCGCGCGCGGCGGCGACGATCATCATCTCGTTCCGCGAGAAGGCCGCGGCCGGTCGCTCGCTCATCGGTACGCGCCGTAGTCCACGGAGCCCGATGGAGCCGGGGCCGCCGGCCGCAGCGACGCCGCCCGCTCCGCGCCGAGCTTCGCGAGGTACTCCGCGCGGCCGGACACGCCGTGGACCCACTCATCGAGCCAGCGCGTGGTGAGCTCCGGGTCACGGCTGATGGGATCCCAGTCGCGGTAGAAGCGGTTGTCGCGGTCGTAGGCACCCTGGACGTAGCTCGGGTGCGCCCCGAACGGCTCCACCACCACGGCGTCCACGATGATGCCGGGCACGATCGTCCGGTTGGGGTCAGCGCGGATGACGGCCTCGTCGACGAGCTCCTCGACCACGACGATGACCCGGTCCGCGGCGAACGCGGCCTCCTTCTGGCACCCGAGCAGGCCCCAGACCTGGGTGTTCCCGGCCGCGTCGGCGCGCTGGGCGTGGATGACCGTGACGTCGGGACGGAGCGGCGGGACCGCGTAGACCTTCCCATCGCCGTACGGGCTTTCGATCGGCCGGATGAGCGGGTTGGCCCTGGGCAGGTCCGTCTCGAAGTAGCTGCGCAGCGGGAAGAACGGGAGGTTCATGGCACCGGCGGTGTAGCGCGCGACCATCCCGAAGTGGCTGTACTCCTCGAGCTCCAGCGAGGCGTCCGGCCCCTCGGTGACGCGGCGGATCGCGTTGAGGCCGCCGACGCCGGGGTTCCCGAGCCAGCTGAAGACGAGCTTCCGGGCCACCCCGCCCGCGACCATCTGGTCGTAGACGAGGTCCGGAGTCATCCTGGCGAGCGTGAGGTCCCGCCGACGCTGGCGGATGATCTCGTGCCCCGCGGCGAAGCTGATCAGGTGCGTGAAGCCCTCGATGGCGACCGTGTCCCCGTCGCGGACGAGCTCCGCGACTGCGTCACGCATGGAGGCGACCTTGGATGTCACCGGATCGCCGCGACCTCCTCGATCGACTCGGCGAAGATCCGTGTCGCGGCGGCCGTCAGCGCCTCGGTGACGACCAGCGGCGGCGACATGCGCACGACGTCGTCGCCTGCGGTGAGGACGAGGAGGCCTCGGCGGAACGCCGCGTGCTCGACGGCGGCCGCGGTGGCGCCAGAGTCGAACTGGATGCCCAGGAGCAGCCCGATCCCGCGGACGTCGCGGACGACGCCCGGGTACTGTCCGACGAGGGGCCCCAGCGTGCGGAGGATCTGCTCGCCGCGCTCGGCTGCGTTCTCGATGAGCCCACCGTGCTCGAGCAGGTCGATCGTGGCGAGCGCCGCGGCGCACGACACCGGGTTGCCGCCGAACGTGGACCCGTGCGCGCCGGCGCCCCACGTCATGAAGTGCTCCTTCGCGATGAGGGCCCCGATCGGCATGCCGGATGCGAGGCCCTTGGCCGTCACGACCATGTCCGGCTCCACGCCCCAGTGCTCGATCGCCCACATCTTCCCGGTCCTGCCCATCCCGGACTGGACCTCGTCGGCCACGAGGAGGATGCCGTGCTCGTCGCAGATCCGGCGGAGGCGCGGGAGGAAGTCGTCGTCGGGGACGACGATCCCGCCTTCGCCCTGGATGGGCTCGACGACGATCGCGGCGAACTCGTTGGCAGGCATGAGGCGGTGGAAGACGCGGCTCTCGAGCTCGTCGAGCCCCTCGCTGCCGAACGGCACGTGGTAGATGCCCGGCAGCAGCGGCGAGAAGTGGGCGTGGTACTTGGCCTTGCTCGCGGTGAGGCTGACGGACCCGAAGGTGCGCCCGTGGAACCCGCCGAGGAAGCCGATGATGTTCTGGCGGCCCGTCGCGTAGCGCGACAGCTTCATCGCCGCCTCCACGACCTCGGTGCCGCTGTTGCCGAGGAAGACGCGCGTCTTCCCAGCCATCGGCGCGATGCGTTCGAGCTCCGCCGCGAGGTGCGCGTAGATGGGCAGGTAGAAGTCCGACGCACTGTAGTGGAGGAGCTCGCCGGCCTGGCGACGGATCGCCTCGACGACCGCCGGGTGGCAGTGGCCGGTCACGTTGACCGCGATGCCGGCCGAGAAGTCGAGGAAGCGGTTCCCGTCGATGTCCTCGATGACGGTCCCCTCGCCGCGCGCCGGGACGATGGCGTAGGCGCGCGGAAGGCTCGGCGACGTGTACATCTCGTCGAACGCGATGTGCGCCTCGGCGCGCGGGCCCGGCACTGCCGTCCGGATCGCCGGCTCGTCGTAGCTGCCGAGAGAGGCGGATGCCGGGGTTGCGGGCTCGTCCGGGACCTGGGCGTCGGCAGCGGGCAGGGACAGTGTCTGGGTCACGGCGATCACCTCGCGGTCGACGGCGGAGCGGCTCGGATGTCCTGGGGCGCACACAGCCCCGGAGCCCGTCCGTTCGGGCCGCGAGACGCATACGTTCTATGCAAGGTGCATAGCGCAGCATAGCACCGCGCAGGGGCCGGACGCGGGCCACCGGACCCATTCGGCAGGTGACCGTCGGCCCGTCGGGACGGTGCCCGCGAGCGACGGGACCTGCCGGTCGTCAGTCGACGATCGTGTGGCTCTGCTCGCGGAGGAACTGCGCGGGGTAGTACAGGGAGAGACCGGCCTTGCCGGTCGACCCGGAGCCCTTCCACCCCCCGAACGGCTGGACGCCCGGCCACGCCCCCGTGGTGGCGCCTGCGCGCCGGTTCACGTAGAGGACGCCGGAGTGGATCTCGTCGAGGAAGCGCTCGACCTCCGCGGGGTCCTCCGTGTACACGCCGGCCGTCAGCCCGTACAGGCTGTCGTTCGCGAGCGTGACGGCCTCTCCGAGCGACTCGACCGCGTGGACGGCGGTGAGCGGGACGAACAGCTCGTCCTGGAAGATCCGGTGGTGAGCCGGGAGGTGACCGACGATGGTGGGCTGCACGTAGAAGCCCCGGTCGAAGGCCCCGCCGGTGATCCGCTCACCCCCGGTGAGGATCCGGCCGTCGCGGCGGGCCTCCGCCGCGGCCTCCTCGAACCGGGCGACCGCCTGCGCGTCGATGATCGGCCCGAGCCACGTGGGGCGCTCGAGCGGGTCGCCAACGGTGATCTGCTCGGTCTTCTCGACGAGGAGGCGCATGAGCTCGTCGTGGACCGGGCGCTCCACGTAGACGCGGCTGTTGGCCGAGCACTTCTGCCCACCGAACCCGAAGGCCGATCGCATGATCCCTTCGGCGGCCTCCTCCAGGTCGGCCGAGCGGCAGACGATCGCCGGGTTCTTCCCGCCCATCTCGATGATCGTCGGCTTGGGGAAGCGCCGGGAGAAGGACCGGTAGATCCCCATCCCGACCTCGTAGGAGCCGGTGAAGACGATCCCGTCGATGCCCGGGTTCTCCTGGAGCTCCGCGCCCACCGTGTCGCCGGGGCCGCAGACGAGGTTGAACACGCCGTCGGGGACCCCGGCGTCGCGGATCGCCTCGGTGAGCAGGAGACCCGACAGCGACGCAGCCGAGGCGGGCTTGAGGATGACGGTGTTGCCGCCCATCATGGCGCCCGCGGACGGGCCCATGGCGAGCGCCATCGGGAAGTTGAACGGGCTGATGACGGCGAAGACGCCGAATGGCCGGAGGACGGACCGCGTGTGGACGGCCGGGTCGCCCAGGTTGTCCATCCCGTGCTCGTAGCCGTCGTTGCGCTCGTAGACGTCGCAGTAGTAGCGGATGAGGTCGGCGGCTTCCTCGACCTCGCCGAGCGCTTCGAGCCGGCTCTTCCCCACCTCGTACGCCACGAGCGCGCCGTACTCCATCTGCCGTTCGCTGATGAGGTCGGCGGCCCGGCGGAGCACCGCCAGGCGATCGCGCCACGGGGTCTTCCGCCACGCCGGCTGCGCCGCACGAGCGGCGGCGATCGCGTCCCGGACGTCCTCGCGCGTGCCCTTCGCGACGACCGCGACCACGATGTCCGTGTCGACCGGCGAGCGGACCTCGAACGTCCCGTCGCCCTCGGTCGGCTTCCCGCCCACGAGATTGAGGTAGCCGTCGCCGAGGCGAGCGCGCGCCTTCGCGACCCCGGCCTCGTACGCGGCGTGCAGGTCCTCGTTGTCCGCGCGGAGGGTCGCGTACGTGATCTTGATCCGCTCCATCCGGGGTCGCTCCCTCTCGTCGGCCGCGCCGTACGCGGCGGGTGGCATGGTCGGTGGCCGGCCGGGGCGCGTCCGCAGCACCGCCGGCGGGGTCGTCACGTCCAGTCTAGCGAGCCCGTCCGGCCCGGACGACGGCCATCCGACCCACGCTGGAGCGCACTCGCGGGCGGGGTCCGCCGCGCCGCCTTCAGCCGACGGACGGTTCGAGCGCGTCGGCCACGTCCGCGAGTGACGGCAGCACGACGGTCGGGACGATGGGGCTCCCCGCAGCCGGCGGCTCGCCGCGTGCTGCCGCCCGGACGTCCGCGAGGTCGTGACGCCCGGTGAGCACGTGGGCGGAGCGGAGACCGAGGTCGAGCGAGCTCCCGGCGTCGAGGTGGAGGTCGTCGCCGACCATGAGGACGTCGTCGAGCGGCCCGACGGCGAGATCGTCGAGCGCGCGGACGAAGAACTCGCGCGTCGGCTTGCCGACGACCGTGGCCGTGACCCCGGCGGCGTACTCGAGGCCCGCCACGTACGCACCGGCATCGATCGTGGGTCCCGCCCGCGTGAGCCACCAGCGGTTCCGGTGCATCGCCACGAGGCGCGCGCCTCGATGAAGGAACCGGAAGGCGCGGTCGATGTTCGCGAACGTGAGCTCCTCCGGCGAGTCGCCGATGACGACCGCCACCACCTCCGCCCCGGCGTCCGCCTCGGCGTGCGACACGAGCCACTGCCCGGCGAACTCGCGCCGCGCGTCCGGCGACGCGAGGAGGTAGATGGGCGATCCAGCGAACTCGTCGCGGGCAAGGCCCGCCGTCGCGGACAACGCGCTCACGATCCACGCGGCCGGGACGTGGATCCCCAGCCGCGCGAGGCGACCCGAGAGCGTGTCGCGGCTCACGAGGGACGTGTTCGTCAGGATCCGATACGGGATCCCGAGCGTGGCGAAACGCGCCACGGCCTCCGGCGCACCCGGGATCGCCTCGCCGCGCAGGAGGATGACACCGTCGAGATCGAGGAGGATGCCCTGCACGCCGGCCAGGCGTGAGCGCGCGTCGGCGAGCGGCGTGGGCACGTCGGGCGCTCCGGTCATGGGGGCATCGTAGCGCTCGACGGGAACGGAGGGCCGTCGGGGCGATCGCGGGCCACAGGGGGCGGGCGAGCCACAGGGGCCATCGCCGGCCAGAGGGGCCATCGCGGGCCGGCGGTCGTCTGCTACCCTCGGCCCATGAGCCAGTCGACCGCGTCGGTGCCGCCGGACCAGGCGGGCGGCCGCGACGACCCTGCCTCGGCGGCGCCCGCGTCGAGCGTCGCCTCGCCGCCGCGCCTTCCCTATCCCCGGTTCACGGGCCTGAGCACGCCGGCGCTCGTGACGCTCATCGCCGGCATCGCGGTCGCGATTCTCGCAGCCATGGCGAGCGGGACGCTGACGATCTTCTTCGTCGGCATCCTCATCGTCTACCTCATCGACCCGCCGATCCGGTGGATGAACCGGCGCGGCGTCCCACGCTGGATGGGGACGGTCGTCATGCTCGCGATCGTCGTCGCCGGCTTCCTCCTCCTCGTCGTCCTCGTCACGCACGTCATCGTGACGGAGGGCGCCACGTTCGCCGCGGAGGTGCCCAGGCTCATCGCCCAGCTGCAGGCCAACGTGGCTGCATCGGACCTGCCCGACGGCGTGAAGGCCACGGTCGACAACCTTGGGGCCAACGCCCTCCATGCGCTCGCCGGGCTGAACTGGGGGGCTCTCCTGTCGGCGGGCCTCCAGACCGCCTTCGGCCTGCTGGGGATCGTGTTCTCGCTGACCGTGATCCCGTTCTTCGTGTTCTTCGTCGCGAAGGACCGCCCGGCCCTCTCCGGCGCAGCCATGCGGATGGTGCCGGAGCCGTGGCGCGGCGACGTCGCCGAGATCACCTCGATCGCGCTGAGCGACCTGGGCATCTACATCCGGGCGCAACTGATCATCGTCGCGGTCGTCGCCGTGTTCATCTTCGTCGGGCTGGAGATCATCGCCAACACGGTGGATCCGGCGATCGGCGCGTTCGCCCTGTTCCTCGCGGTGTTCGCCGGGTTCGCCGAGCTCATCCCCAACTTCGGGCCGTACATCGGGATGATCCCCGCGATCGTCGTGGCGCTCACCGTGTCGCCGGCCATGGTCATCGTCGTGGGGCTGCTCTACGTCGGTGTCGCGTTCATCGAGGGCCAGATCCTCGTACCGGTCATCCAGGGCCGGAAGACCGCGCTGCACCCGGGCTGGATCATGGTGCTCATCCTGTCGGGCATGGCGATCGCGGGGGTGATCGGGGCGATCATCGCGGTCCCGGTGGCGCTCACGGCGCGCGACGTCTTCGCGTACGTCTTCCGACGGGCCTCCGGCGTGGAAGGGCCCGCGACCGTGGACGCCCAGGGGGACGTGTCTCCGGGCGCGGAGATCGCCCCCGAGGACGGCTCGCTCGCGCCGGGCATGTCGGGCGCGGCGGCCGACATGACCGCCCCGACGGCCGCGAGCTGAGCCGGCCGCAGCGCAACGCGGGACCGCTCGACGGCAGGCGCGCGCTCGTCCACCGCGTCGCGAACGCCCACTCCTCTGGCTCGCGAGAGACCTCTCCCGGCAGGTGACCGGTGAGACGATCCGCGTGGACGGCGCCTCCGATATCCTCGGGACGCCTACGGCGGAGGGGCAGCGCCTGATGAGAGGCGCGGCTCCGGTCACGCATGCAGTCGCGGCCGGATGCCGAACACGTCCGATGGTCGCGCGGCGGCGGGCCGGCGTCAATCCGCCGGATGGATGAGGGCCGGTGAGCGGATGGTCGTGCGGACGGCGCCGGACGGCCGGAGGAGCCCGGCGGCCGGAGCTCGATGACGGCGACCGGCTTCGCGGCGCTCGGCGCGCCCTACTGGCGGCGGCCGGCCGCGCGGCAGTCGGCGCAGCGCCCGACGAGCGCCAGGTGGCTGATGTCGGCCTCGAACCCGCGGCGGGCACGCAGTGCGTCGAGCATCGGGGCGACCTCCGCCGGACCGACCTCCCAGCTGCGGCCGCAGGTCCGGCAGTGCAGGTGTCCGTGCTCGCTCCCGGGCAGGACGTGGAACTCCTCGCGGCCCTCCGGGCCATGGTGATGCCGGACGATCCCGAGGTCCTCGAGGACATCGAGGGTGCGGTAGACGGTCGACGGCGTCGTCGCCGGGTCGATCGCGCGGCAGCGCTCCACGAGCTCCGACGCGGTCACGTGGCCGTCCGCGGCGGCGAGCACCTCGATGAGCGTGCGGCGCTGCGGCGTCCACCTGAGGCCCCGGGCGCGGAGCCGGTCACGGACACCCGACCACACGGGATCGACGACGGGGATGGGCGGATCCACGGCCCGAGTATAGGAGCCGCCTGGCGGGAAGGCCGGTGCGACGCGGCCGGTGCGCCGCGTGCCGCGTGGCCGGGGTGACCCGTGCCGAGTCCCGGCCCGGGGCGTACACTCGTCACGCTATCGCAATAGGTTGCAATAGCGCATCGGTGCAACGGGCCGGCATCCGGCGGTCCCGCGCCGACGAACAGGCTCAGGGGCGCGCCGACCGGACGGCCCCCACGGTGACGTTCGCCCGGAGGCGAGCCAGTCGAGCGAAGGCGGAACACGGTCGATGCACATCCCCGACGGCTACCTGAGCCCCATCGTGTCGATGGGGCTGGGTGCCGTGACGGTGCCGGCCTGGGCGATCGCCACGCAGAAGGTGAAGACCGTCCTCAACGACCGGACGATCCCCCTGCTGGCGATCTTCTCGGCTCTCAGCTTCACGATCATGATGTTCAACATCCCCGTGCCGGGCGGCACCACCGCGCACGGCGTGGGCGCCACGCTCGCGGCGATCGTGGTGGGCCCATGGGCGGCGATCATCGCGGTGAGCGTGGCGCTCATCATCCAGGCGCTCTTCTTCGGCGACGGCGGGATCCTCGCGATCTTCGCGAACTGCCTGACCATGGGCGTGATCATGCCGCTCGTGGGCTATGCGGCGTACCGGCTCCTCTCGACAGGGGCCCCCCTCCTGTCCCCGCGCCGCGCGTGGGCCGCCGGGATCGCCGCCTACATCGCTATCACCGCCTCGGCGCTCGCCGCCGGCATCCTCCTCGGGATCCAGCCGCTCCTCTTCACCGAGAACGGCCACCCCATGTACAGCCCGTACCCGCTCGCGGCGTCCATCCCGGCGATGCTCATCGCCCACATGCTCGGAGCGTCGATCGTGGAGGCGCTCATCACCGGGCTTGGCGTCGCGTACATGCAGAAGCGCCATCCCGAGTACCTGACGGCGCTGAAGGGCGTCTTCGCGCCGGACGCCATCTCGGAGGGGACGGCTGCGCGTCGCCCGCTCTGGCTCATCGCGGCGGTCTCGATCGGCGCGGTCGTCGCGGTCCTCGCGATCGTGGGCCTGCTCCTCGGCGGCGGCGACCCCGCCCACCTCTTCGGGGCGGACTGGGCGGCCGTGGACTGGGCATCGGTCGTGACGATGCTCCTGTTCGTCGCCGTCATCGGCGTCGTCCTGGTCCCTCTCGCGTACTTCGTGCTGCCCCGGCGATACAGGCGCGTCGGGGCGGCGTTCACGGCTCTCGCGGTCATCGCCCCGCTGGGACTCATCGCGCCCGGGTTCGCCTATGGCGAGGGCAGCACGGTGGACGTGAAGGCCGCGTTCGGGTACGTGCCGCAGGGCCTCCGCGACCTATCGGGCGTCTTCAGCGCTCCCCTCAGCGGCTACGACATCCCGCTCCCCTTCTTCGCCCACGCGAACAACGCCCTGTGGCGCGCCGCCATCGGCTACGAGATCACGGGGGTCATCGGGATCCTCCTGTGCGGCGGGGCGGTGTACGCGATCGCGACGCTCCTTGGTCGGCGGCTGACCACGGGCGAGGATGCCACGAGTGCCGCCGGCGCGGGCGCGGAGGGTGGCGCGGCCACGGCGACGATCGCCGCCCCGGCAGCGAAGGCCCGGCTGTCGGGCAAGCCGGAGGGTCGGATCGGCTGGCTCGAATCCACCCTGTCGGGCATCAGCGGCTCCATCGAGCGCGCGGTCTTCACCGAGGAGCACTCGCGGAAGGATGGCTGGCTGCAGCGGCTGGACCCGCGCGCCAAGATCGGCGCATTCCTCCTCGTACTTCTCGCGGCGAGCTTCACCGGCTCGCTCGCCGTGCTCCTCGCGCTGTACGCCCTCGTCGTGGCCGCGGCCGTGGCGAGCCTGGTCCCGCTCGACTTCTTCGTGCGGCGCGTGTGGATGGGGATCCCGTTCTTCGCGGGGATCATCGTCATCCCCGCCATCTTCCTCGTGCCGGGCGAGCGCCTGTTCGAGCTCACCCTGGGCCCGATCACGATCGCGCCGTCGATCCCCGGCCTGACCGGGGCGGTGATCTTCGTCACGCGCGTGGGCGTGAGCGTCTCGATCGCCGTCCTCCTGGTCATGACGACGCCGTGGGCCAGCATCCTCAAGGCGCTCCGCACGCTCCGCGTGCCGCAGGTCTTCGTCCTCGTGCTGTCGATGTCCTATCGCTACATCTTCCTGTTCCTCCACACGACGAACGGCCTGTTCCTCGCCCGGAAGAGCCGGATGGTGGGGCGCACCTCCAGCGGCGAGCAGCGGCGCTGGATCAGCGGGACCATGGGGACCCTGCTGAGCCGCGCGTTCAAGATGAGCAACGACGTGTATTCCGCGATGCTCGCCCGGGGCTTCGCGGGCGAGCTGCGCGCCTACGCAGGGTTCCGGATGCGGCCTGCCGACTGGGCGGTCCTCGGCGGCGCGATGGTCGTGTCTGTGACGGCGGTCGCGGCCGGGAGGCTTCTGACATGACCATGATCGACACCGGGGCGCGGACTGCCGACACGACGACGGAGCCGATGCCCGACGCGCGGCAGACCGGCCTTCCGGGGCCACATCCGGCACGGACGGAGGCTCTGGCGACGGAGGCGGCTCCGGCGCTGATTGCGGCTCCGGAGACGGCCCTCGAACCTCTCTTCCGCCTTCGCGGGATCCGCTACGTCTACGGTGGTCGCCAGGTGGCGCTCGACGGCATCGACCTCGACATCCGCCCGGGCGAGCGGGTCGCGCTCCTGGGCGCGAACGGCAGCGGCAAGTCCACCCTGCTCAAGCTCCTCGATGGCATCGTCTCCCCCACCTCGGGCACGATGACCGCGCTGGGGCGCGACATCGCGGCGGTCGCTGGCGGGATGGACGCGTTCGCGTTCCACCGCGAGGTGGGCCTCGTCTTCCAGGATCCCGACATCCAGCTGTTCAGCGCCACCGTGTTCGATGACGTCGCGTTCGGACCGTTGCAGCTGGGCCTCTCCCAGGACGAGGTGAAGGAGCGCGTGGACGAGGCGCTCAGCGTGATGGAGATCACGCACCTCGCGGACCGGGCGCCGTTCGAGCTGTCGGGTGGCGAGAAGAAGCGCGCCGCCATCGCGTCGGTCCTCTCGCTCCGGCCCGACGTCATCCTGCTCGACGAGCCCACCGCGAGCCTGGATCCGCGCACGAAGTGGGTGCTCGTGACGCTCATCCGGAAGCTGGGCGACCAGGGGCGGACGCTCGTCACCGCCACGCACGAGCTCGAGATCGTGCCGATCATCGCGGATCGCGTCGTGGTCATCGGGGAGGAGCGCCGGATCCTCGCGGACGGAGCGCCCGACGCGATCCTCGCGGACCGCGATCTCCTCGTGCGGGCCAACCTCATCCATGAGCACCTGCACGAACAGGGCAAGGTCCTGCACGTCCACCCGCACGAGATCGAAGAGCCGCACGTGCCGGGGGCGCTCCACGTCCACGGCGTGGCGGAGGTCCACTCGGAGGCGCACGCCCACCTGCCCACGGACCACAGCCACTGAGGAGTGACCCGGCACGGGCCCCCGGCTGCGGTACCATCGACGAGCGGCGCCCACCGACCCGACTCAGAACCGCACGAGGCACCCATGGCCACCCGCTCCGACATGGCAGCCGTCGCGCTCGCAGGTGCGACCGGCATCGACACGCCTGAAGTCCCCACCTCCCCGCGCCGTCGGCTCATCCGGCGTCTCGCCTCCCTGTCGAGCAGGGCCGCGGGCGTCGTCACCCTGGTCCCGTTCGTGCCCGTCCGGGCGCGCATGTGGGCCGGGGCGGTCACGGGCGTCGCGACGGCGATCGACGTGGCGCTGCGCCCGCGGAAGGAGCGGCCGAGCGCGATGGCGTACGTGATCCCCGACGAGCGGCAGGTCACGTCGGACCCGGTCCTGTTCGCGACGGATGCCGCCTCCGTCCTCGCCAGCACCGCCATCGCCGCGACGCGGAACATGGCCAGCGGGACTCGGCGGGTGGCGACACGGCGGACGGCCACCGTCATCGCGGTGACGGGGATCGCCGTCGCCGGCGTCGTCGTCACCTATCGCTTCCTACTGCGACCGGTCATGCGCCGCCGCGCGCTGCGCGAGTGGGCCGAGAGCGACGGTGCATGGGCGGGCGCCGGGGCCCAGACGGCGGCGCTGCCGGGAGCCGAGATCGAGTGGGCAGGGCCGGACCGGGCGGACGTGCCGCCGGAGTCGACCACCACCGCAGGTCCGGAAGCGACGCCCGAGGGCGGCGAAGCGCCCGAGCCGCCCGCGGACGGCGCGACCGAGATGCTCGTCGTCGCCGATCCCGCCGCTGACGGCGCCGAGATGCTCGTGGTCGCGGCCGACGGAGCGGCGGCCGAGCCGGTGGCCGATGCGACGGCGGAGAGCCTCGCGGCGGACGCGCCGGCGCCCGCGAAGAAGCGGCGCCTCCGCCGCGGCTAGGAACCGCATCGCTCGATCGGCCGCCGTCGAGGCGCCTCGTGCCCCGGTCCACCCTCGCCGGCCCGCGGCCCGCGGCCCGCAGGTGGGGGTACCATCGGGCGACGATGACAGCCGGGGGTCGACCATGCCGGAGATGAGGGTGAAGCGCCCGCCGCTGATGACGTTCATCCCGGCGGTCGTCGGGACCGCCACGCGCTGGGCGACCCTCGCGAGCGCCGTCGCGGCCGTCGGCGCTACCGTCTACCTCGCGGTCGGGCGGGAGCGCCTCGTCCGCTGGGGCGCCACGGACACGGAGATGCTCGAGGCGCTCCCGGGCGACGGCTACCTCCCCGACGCCATGCTCACGAGCACGCGGGCTACGAGCGTCCCGGGCACGCCGGCGTCGGTCTGGGCGAAGCTCTTCCCGGACCCGGCCGGACCCGCACTCGGCGACCGTCTCTCGCTGCCGATCCCCGCGCGCCTCCGACCAACGGACGCCCTCTCGCTCCTCACGGTGGCGGTCATGCCGGGCAGCCACCTCGTCCTCGCCACGTGGGATCCCGCGACCGAGCGCGCCGAGAGTCGCGTGGTCCGCGGCGAGTGGTCGGCCACGTGGGCGCTCGTCCTGCGCGACCACGGTGACGGGACCACCCGTGTCACCGCCCGCTTCCGCGCCGCCCACCCGGGACAGCCGGACGCGCCGGCGATGGGCGCGCTCGCGATCGAGCCTCTCGTGTTCGTGCTCGAGCGGCGGATCCTCGGCCGGCTGGGACGCTCAGCGTCGCCTCGACCGCGCGGGTAGAGCCACCGTCGCAGCGGCGCCCGCTCAGCCGCCGGCGGAGGACTCGGGCGAGGTGACCCGCAGGAAGGTCAGCACGGTGTCCGCGAGCCCCTGGGGATCCTGGTACATGAGCCCGTGACCGGCCCCCGGGAACCGCGCCAGCCACGACCCGGGGACGTCCTGGGCCAGCAGGAGCGCGTTCTCGGGCGGGCTGATCACGTCCTCCGTTCCGGTCACGAACAGCGCCGGCGCCACGATGCCGGGCAGCGCGTCCCCCACGCCCGGCCACGTCGCGATCGCCGCATCCTGCAGGCCGATGGCCGCAGTGGACGCCCGCTCGGTGGGGATGGGGAACGTCCGCGCGTAGTCCGGGTGGGCGGTCCGGTACTCGGGCGGGTACAGGAGCTCGAGGAGCCGCTCGCCGCGCTGCTGCGGCGTGCCCGAGGTGTCGGTCAGCGCGGCGATCACCTCGGCCGAGGGCATCACCGCCTGCCTCCCGCCCGCGTCGCCCGCGTACGAGACCAGGCGGCCCACCACCTCGGGATGCCGTGCGGCGAGGTCGATCGCGACGGAGCCGCCGATCGACCAGCCCATCACGTCCATCCGCTGGTGGCCCAGAGCCGTGATCAGCCCGGCGGTGTCGTCGGCGAGCTGGGTGAAGGGGTACGCGCCGGCCGGGTCGGTCGTCTCGCCCATGCCTCGGTTGTCGAAGAGGACGACCTGGCGATCTTGCGCCAGCGCCGACACGAGAGCCGGCGACCACTCGTCCATCGTGCTGCCGGAGCCCATGATCATGAGGAGGGGCGGCTGGCCGCCGGCCGCGGGAGAGCCGCCGGC
>CAIYQJ010000179.1 GCA_903928275.1 uncultured Chloroflexota bacterium | reverse complement strand
GGCCTCGACCGCGCCCGCGTGTCCGCGGAGCTCGCGCGCCTTGCGCCTCCCGGTCGCGCTCCCGCGCTCGCCGCCGCGCGCGTCGCAGCCCTCGACCTTCGGCCGGCCGGAGCCGCCGAGGCGATCTCGGCCGTCCTGGCGGCCGGCCCTCCACCGGCCGGAGATCCGCCGCCCGGGGTCGCGGCCGCCCCGTCGTCCGCCGCCCGTGCCCAGCACGGCGAGGGGACGCACCGGTGAGTCGCGTCGCGATGTTCGTCTTCAACGACTGTACCCGCGACTCGCGCGTGCTCCGGGAGGCGGGCACGCTCGCCGCGTCCGGCCACGACGTGACGATCTACGCGCTCCCGCGCGACCCGAGCTCCACCGAGGTCGAGGTCGAGGAGCGTGACGGGTTCCGGATCGAGCGCGTCCCGCCCCCGCGCGGCTGGCGCCGTCCGTGGGCCTGGTTCTGGCACCCCTACCGGACGTGGGGCTGGGTGCTGCGGTGGTCGGCCTTCCGCATCCGGCGTGGGATCGTGACACCGCCCAGGGGCTGGCTCCAGATCCCGGTCATCCTCGTCGGGCTGGTGTTGTGGGCGCCGTGGGCGGTGATCCGCACGATCGGCCACGTCATCGGGCGCAACGTCCTGCACCACACCGGCCCCGGCGCGGTCGACTTCCTCGCCCGCTGGCGGTTCGTCATCAACGGCTGGGGCCGGGTGGTCGCCGACCGCGCCGCCGGAGCCGACGTCTTCCACGGCCACGACCTCACGGCCATGCCCGCCGCCTCCACGTCGCGGCGCCGCCGGGGTGGGCGCCTCGTGTACGACAGCCACGAGATCATCCTCGAGTCCGGCAGCTACGCGAAGCGGCCGCGGTGGCTGCGCGCGTACCTGCGGCGCTCCGAGCGCCGATACGTCGCCGAGGCCGACGCGATGGTCACCGTGAACGACGCGCTCGCCGAGGAGCTCACGCGGCGGTACGCACCGCGCCGGATCGTCGTGGTCCACAACTGTCCCGCCCGGTGGGACCCGCCGATGGTGCGCCCGGACCTCCTCCGCGACGCCGCCGGCATCCCCGTGGACGCGTCGATCGCCCTCTACCACGGCGGGTTCTCCGCGCACCGCGGGATCGAGGAGCTCGCCGCGGCCATCCTCGAGCCGGATGCCGCCGGCGTGCACGCCGTGGCGCTCGGGTACGGCAGCCTCCGCGCGACGCTCGGCGAGATGGCGGCCGACCCGCGCTACGAGGGGCGATTCCACGTCCTCGACGCCGTGCCGCCCGAGGCGCTGCCCGAGTGGGTCGCGTCCGCCGACGTGGGCGTCATGCCGATCGGGGCTTCCACCCTGAATCATCGCCTCTCCACGCCGAACAAGCTCTTCGAATGCCTCGCCGCGGGGACGCCGGTCGTCGTGAGCGACTTCCCCGACATGCGACGGATCGTCCTCGAGGACCCGGACGGCCCTCTCGGCGCGACGTGCGAACCCACGAGCCCGGCGAGCATCGCGGCGGCGATCCGCGACGTGCTCGACCGCGACCCGGACGCGACCGCCGATCTGCGGGCGCGATGCCTCCGCGCCGCCCACGAGCGGTGGAGCTGGGAGGCCGAGTCCGCGCGGCTCGTGGCGCTCTACGCGGACCTCACCGGCGGCGCGCCGGCATCGGCCGGATGACCGCGCCCGACTCGCCGGCGCCGGAGGTCGCGGCCGACCTGCCGGGCCCGTCCGTCGCGGCCGGCCGGCTCGTCCCGCAACGGGCGCTCATCGTGCTGCCGTCCACCGGCGAGTTCGACTCGCGGACGTGGCGGATCGCGACGACGCTCGTGGGGCGCGGCCACGAGGTGACGGTCCTCGCGCGGTGGGCCCCCGGCCTCGCCCGCGACGAGCGGGTCGCCGGCGGCTACCGCGTCGTCCGCGTCCCGGTCTCCGCGGTCGACGGCCTCCCGCTGCCCCGATGGATCCGCGACACGATCGCGGGCGCTCGAGCCCGCCGGTCCCGCGGACGAGGGGCGAGCGACGCGCCCGGCGCCTTCGAGACGGCAGCGGCCGTGGCCGCGATCACTCGACCCGGCCTCGCGGCGCGCCTCGCGCGGGCCGTCGCGGGGGCCCGGCGGATCGCCGCCATCGCCCTCACCGTCCGGTCGCAGTCCCGCGGTGCGCGCGCGGTCGCGCCCGGCGCCGACATCGTCCACGGGATGGCGTACATGGGGATCCCCGTGGCGCTGTCCGTCGGCCGGCGGCTCGGCGCCGCGGTCATCTACGACGCGCGGGACATCTACGTCGACGCGCGGAACCTGGCCCGCCTCCCGGGTCCGGCGCGATCCGTCGTCGCGGCACGCGAGCGTCGCTGGGCCCGCGCTGCCGATCGCGTCCTCACCGTCAACCTCCCGTACGCGGAGGTCATGGCGGAGCGCTGGGAGCTCCCGCTGCCGCTCGTCGTCCTGAACTGCGCGTACCGGACCGCCGTGCCGGACGCCCCCGGCCGTCGGTTCCACGTGCGGTTCGACCTGCCGCCCGACGCCCGCGTGGTCCTCTACCAGGGCGGCTTCACCCCCGGCCGCGGCATCGAGCAGCTCATCGACGCGATCCGCGCGGTCCCCGACGCGGTCCTCGTGCTGCTCGGCTACGGCGAGCTCCTGCCCGAGATAGAGAAGCTCGCGGCGGCCCCCGACCTGGCCGACCCGCGCCTGGACCGCCGGGTCCGCATCCTGCCTGCGGTCGCCCCCACGGAGCTGCTCGACTGGGTGGCGTGCGCGGATGTCGTCGCGATGCCGATCCAGCCGACGACGCTCAACCACCGGCTCACGACGCCGAACAAGCTGTTCGAGGCGATGGCGGTCGGCGTGCCGGTGGTGGCGAGCGACCTGCCGGGCATGGCGCCGATCGTCCGCGAGACCGGCTGCGGCGTGGTGTGCGACCCGACCGACGCCGCGGCGATCGCGGCGGCGATCCTGGCGATCATCGACGCTCCCGGCGCGGAGCGCGCGGGCTATCGCCGCCGGGCGCTCGACGCGGCCCACGCGACGTACTGCTGGGAGCACCAGGCCGAGGCGCTGCTCGCCGAGTACGGCCGCCTCACGGGCCGGCCATGGTGAGCGCGCCGGGCGGGCCGGCCGCACCGGCCGCGCCGGCCGCGGTGGCCGCTTCCGCGGCTCCGGCG
>CAIYQJ010000178.1 GCA_903928275.1 uncultured Chloroflexota bacterium | reverse complement strand
CGCCTCGACGATCCGGTCGAGCTCCCCCGGCACCCCTTCCGGCAGCGGCATGACGACGTGGCTCTCGAGGATCGCACGCACGCGGTCGTGCGCCCGATCCGGGGGCGTGGGCCGGCCCGCGGCCTCCCAGTCCTCCCAGGTCCGACGGTCGAAGTAGCGCGGCTGCCACAGCTGCCGCATGCGCGCGAGCGTGTGATCCTCGGTGAGGAAGTCGCCGGCCGGCCCCACGGTCGCGATCACTTCGACCGCGAGGTCGTCGTCCGAGAGCGGGATGCCGCGTGCGAAGTGCGCCAGCAGGCTCCAGATCTCCGTGTCGAGGACGAGGTCGTCGAGCGAGTAGACGCGGGCCGCGTGGAGGAGGCCGGCCCCCGAGCACATGTCCGCGCCGGCGAGGAGGCTCGCGAGGCCCGACAGCCCGTTCTCCAGGCCTGCCTGCCAGTCGGGCGACTTGGAGCCCGTCGCGAACGTCCCGATGCTCACGGGCACGCCGGCGGCATGGCCGAGCTGCGCGAGCGCCACCTGGAAGAGGAGATCCTCCGGCCCGCCGCACGCGACGAGCGCCGACCGCAGGTCCATCGTCGTGCTGCACGCTCCGTAGAACGTGGGCGCGCCCGGGACGAGGGTCTCGAGGATCGCGATCCCGGCGAGCGCCTCCGCGTGGCTGAGGACGAGGACGCCCGCGGGGGTGGCGGGCGCGGTGGCGCACGCGATCGGCATGACGACGAACCCGCACGGCACGCCGGCGCGCGCATAGACCACCGCCGCCTCGAGCGCCGCGCCCTCGAACGTGAGCGGGCTGAGGCTCACCTCGAACGCGGAGAGGATCGGCCGCGCCCGCAGCGCTTCCGCGCCGCCCACCACGGCCCGGGCCATCTCCACCGCACCCTCCGCCTGGAGCGGGTCGACCGCCGTCATGAGCTGGACGTGCTTGCTGCTGTGCGTCATCTGGGCGCGAAGCTCGTGGAGAGGGCGCGTGGCGACGGGGCGATCGCCGGCCTCCACGGCCTGCCAGAGGAACCCGATCTCGGGCAGTGCGTCCGCGAGCCGTGAGACGGCGGCGAGGTCGGCGACCCCGGATGGCCGCCGCCGGCCCGTCCCGAAGTCGACCATCTCCGCGGCGCTGCCGTCGAGCGACAGCCAGGCGTGCGTCCCGTCCAGCGGGAGGTCCGCCGCAGGGTCGCGCGCCGCCAGCGTGAACGCACGCGGAGCTGCCCGGAGGGCCGCATCCACGGATCCGGGCCCGAAGCGGACCCGCTCGGACGCGTCGTCGACGCGCATGCCGGCGGCCGCCAGATCGCGACGGATGCCCTCGGAGCGCACCACGACGCCGACGCGGTCCAGGACGTCGAGCGCTGCGCGATGCACGCGCTCCAGGCCGTCGGGGTCGAGGGCGGTGAACGGCTCCCGCCACCGGGTGAGCGGCAGGACGCGGGGTGCGGGCATCGCGGTCATCTGGGCCTCTGGGCGGCGGCGGTCGGACGGTCCCGGTGAGCGTAGCGGCCGACCGCGAGCCCCTGCCGGGTCCGGCGGCGTCAGGCCGGAAGACGGTGCCGCACGATCGGGAGGGCCAGGAGCAGCAGCGCCAGAACGGACGCGACGATCGCGGGCGTCATGGCCACCGGCATGAGCGGTTCCCGCGGGACCAGGAGGCCGCCCACTCCCACGACGATCACGAGGGCAGCGACGCCCGCGAACACCGGGACGAGCGGCCGGCGCAGCCCGAGCGCGAGAGACGCCGCCACGGCCGCGAGCGCGCCTTCGGCCAGCGCGAGGATCGTGTCGCGGTACCAGTCCCCGACCGACGCCAGGGGGATGGGGCTCTGGCCCCGCTGCACGAGCTCGAGGCCGATCACGATGCCGCAGATGGCGCTCGCGCCGAAGAGACCGGCGAGGATCGACGCCACAGGTGAGCGCTTGACCTCCATCGTCTGGATCACGAAACGAGGATACGCCTCCGTGTCATGGCCCAGGCCCCCGGAGACCGCGTCGCGGCCGCCGGCTCGCGGGTTCGCCGGCCGCCATCGACTTGATATCCCCGGACGGGTGGAGACACGCGACGAGCGTTGACACCCCGTGGCTCGCGGGTCTAGACTCTCGCCCGGCGCCACCTGGAGGCGCCCCGGTCATCCAGCACGGAGGCGGCACGGCAGATGAGCTCCCGCACCACCAGCCCGTTCGCGCGGCTCCGCCGATCCCTCGGCGAGGCGCCCGCGCGCCCCGGCAGGACCGTGCCCAGCGCGAGGTGACCGCGGCGGCGACAGCCGCCTCGTCGTAGACCTTCGAGCCGTGGGCCGGTCGGGCCCGCGGCTCTTTCGTTCCCCTCTCCGGCGCCCGACGCCGGCCGCGGGAGCGAGAGCCTCCTCGGGCCCTCGTCCATCCGCATCGCTGCGGGTCCCCGGACCCGGGCACTCGAAGGGAACGAGCCATGGCCATCGTCATCGACCACCCAGACCCGGACCCGCGACCGACGGCTCCCGCCGGAGAGCCCGCGACGTCCGCGTCCGGTCTCACGGAACGTGTCGAGCGCCCGGGCCGGCCCCCGGCCCTCCTCGTCCACAGGGCCACGAAGCGGTTCCCCGTCGGCCATCGGCGCAAGCCGGTCGTCGCCGTTGACCACGTGAGCCTGCGCGTGCACCAGCGCGAGATCTACGGGCTGCTCGGCGCGAACGGCGGCGGGAAGTCCACCCTCATTCGGCTCATGAGCACGCTGCTCACGCTGGACGAGGGGCGGATCGAGGTCTTCGGGCACGACATCGAGCGCGAGGAGATGGCCGTGAAGCGGCTCATCAACCGCGTGAGCGTCGACGCCGCCTTCTTCAAGAAGCTGTCGCCGTTCGAGAACCTGCTCTTCGCTGCCCGGATGTACGGGATCAGTGACGCCCAGGCGAAGGAGGAGTCGGTGCGGATCCTCGCGCGGCTCGGGATGTCCGAGAAGCGCCTGGGTCGACCCACCGAGCAGCTGAGCCGCGGGATGCAGCAGAAGGTCGCGATCGCGCGAGCTCTCCTGACCAGCCCCACGGTCCTCCTGCTCGACGAGCCGACGACGGGCCTCGACCCGCGGTCGAAGCTCGACGTCCAGGCGTTCATCGAAGAGGTCCGCGACGTCCATGACGCGTCGATCGTCCTGACGACGCACGACCTCGCGGAAGCGGAACGCCTCTGCGACAGGATCGGGATCCTCGCCTCCGGCCGGTTGGTCGCGGAGGGGACGGCAGACGAGCTCAAGGCACGGGTCGCCTCCGACCGCGGCCTGGCACCCACGCTCGAGTCGGCATTCATGGCCTACACGGGCCGATCCCTCGACGAAGACGTCGAAGAGCCCGAGAAGGAGGAGGACGCAGATGGCTGATCACCGCCGCACGAACCGCGGCGCGGTCCCACCGCGCCGCTCGACCGGCACCCACCGACACGAACCGCACCACGGAAGGAGCACGGCCGTGCAGACGCTGCATGGGACCGTCGCCCGGGCGATCCACGACGACCGGGTACGCGAGCAGTCGCACCCGAACCGTCGCACGTGGATGGAGACCCCGCAGGCACGTCGCTCGCGTCGACACCTGCGGGCCCGCCTCGGGCGATCGATCATCCGGCTCGGCGAGCGGATCGCCGCCGAGTCGGTACTCGCCCCCGCCCGTCCCCGCTGAGGGGTTCGGGCGGGGGCCCGACATCGAACGGAGACCACCGCCATGACCACCGCGACGCACGAGCTCCGCGCGAGCTATGCGTTCATCGCGCGGAACTTCGCCCTGTCACGCCGCTACTGGGGCTGGGAGTTCGCGTTCCTCGTGTACGCCCTCGCCAGCGCGCTCGCGATCAGCTTCATCGGGGCGGCGCAGGGCAGCCCTGAGCTCACCTTCAGCCTCATCATCGGGGCCGTCTTCTGGAACTACCTCTCCACCGTCTTCAGCTTCATCGCCGAGACGATCGCGTGGGAACGCTGGGAGGGGACCCTGGAGTACCCGATGATGGCGCCCGTCCGGCGCTCGTCGCAGCTGCTGGGCTCGACGCTCTATGCCGTCATGTACGGTCTCGTGCACACGGCGATCATCCTCGCCGTGCTCGTCGCGTTCTTCGGACTGGACCTCGCGGCGGCCAACGTGCCGACGGCAATCGTCGTCATGCTCGTCGGTTCGTTCTCGGTCGTCGGGATCGGGACGATGGCGGCGATCCTCCCCCTGCTGTACGTGGAGCGTGGGGCGCAGATGACGTTCGTTCTCCAGTCGGTGATCCTCGTGGTGAGCGGCGTCTACTACCCCGTTGAGGTCCTCCCGCAGTGGATGCAGGTACTCTCGCGCCTGTCGCCGGCCACGTACATCCTCGACGGCGTCCGCGCCGGGCTCATCAACGGGTCCCCAGTGAGCGCGGTCTGGGGCGACATCGTCCCGCTCGCGCTCATGGGCACCGTCCTCATCCCGGCCGGCCTCTGGTCGTTCGGCCGCGCAGAGCGCTACGCGAAGCGCACCGGCAAGCTCAAGCGGGTGGGGTGATCGCCATGCCGACGATCGATCGATCGATCCATCAGAGCCGCGTCGCGGTCCCCGTCGCGGTCGCCGCCGACAGCGAGACCGGCGCACTCGCGCCGTACGAGAGCCTGGGGTTCGTCGTGCACCGGACCGAGCTCATCTTCCATCGACCTCTGCCCGGGGACGCGGTCGCCGCCCAACGGGACGGAGCCTCCCGATGACCGCGACCGCTCTCGCCACCTGGGGCTGGACGCGAGATGTGGCGGAGGCGTGGGATCGCGCCGTCGCTTCTGCGGCAGCCGCGGGAGTCGGCGCGATCCCGGGCCGCGTCATCGCAGAGCATCGCGGCGCCTGCGACGTGGCCTGCGAGGACGGCGTGGTACGTGCGCGCCCGGACGCCGCGCTGCGTCGAACGGCCACCTCCGGCGAGTCGCGCCCTGCCGTCGGCGACTGGGCGGCCATCCGCACGGACGCGGCCGGCGGCGCCTCGGCGATCGCCTGGATCCTCCCGCGGCGAAGCGCGTTCGTCCGACGTGATCCGGGCAGGGAGGCCGCCACGCAGGTCGTCGCCGCGAACGTGGACACGGTCCTCGTCGTCACGGCGGTGGGACGGGATGTCAACGCCCGTCGGCTCGAGCGATACCTCGCCGTGGCCTGGGGCAGCGGCGCCTTGCCGGTCATCGTGGTGAACAAGGCGGACCTCCACGACGGCCTCACCGACGCCCTCCGGCTCGCCGGGATGGTCGCCGGCGCCGCGCCCGTGCTCGCCGTGAGCGCACGCACCGGCGCTGGCCTCGCTTCGCTTGCGACCCACGTGCGCCCCGGGTGCACCGTCGCGCTCCTCGGGTCATCGGGGGTCGGCAAGTCGTCGCTCGTGAACGCGCTCGTCGGCGAGGAGCGCATGGAGACGGGCGATGTCCGCGCCGACGACGACCGCGGCCGCCACACGACCAGGGCCCGGATGCTCGTGCCGCTCGGAGACGGTGCGTGTCTCCTCGATACGCCTGGCATGCGGGCGCTGGGCATGGCGGGCGGCGAGACGGGCGCCGGCCTCGACGCGGCGTTCGCGGACGTGGTCGTCCTCGCGGCGGCCTGCCGGTTCACGGACTGCGGCCACGGGCCGGAGCCCGGCTGCGCCGTCCGTCGCGCGATCGAGGATGGCTCACTCCCCGCCGAGAGACTCGCGAGCCACGCCAGCCTCGCCCTGGAGGCGCGGGCCGCGACGGCCATGCTGGGCTCGCGCGCGCGGGCCGAGGAGCGCCGCGCGGGCCGTCGGCGTGGTGTCATGTACCGGGAGATCCTTCGGGCGAAGTACGGCGAGGAGGATCGGCGAGGATGAGCGTACCCGCCATGGGCGGCGACAGGCCGGCGGCTGGAGCGGCCGTCCGCGTGGCCAGCGCGCCCGTGATCGCCGGCCTGCGGTTCCGGACGTGTCGCGGTCCGGGGGACGGCGCCGCGATCGCGGACATCCTCAACGCCGAGTCGGCCGCGTGGGGGATCGACGAGATCGTGACGGCTGCCGAGGTCGAGTCCGACCTCGCCCATGCCGACGAGGAGGACCCCGGCCGGACGCTCGTCGTCGCGGAGATCCACGGCCGACCGCTCGCGTACGCGCGCCGCACCTGGCACGACCGCGGGGTCTTCCGCGCCTACGAGCACGTGGGGCACGTCCATCCGGACCTGGCGCGGCGCGGCGTGGGCATGGCGCTGCTCCGGCACCAGGCAGCAGCCCTGCGAGACCTCGCGGCGTCGCACGGCGCCTCCGGCGACCGCCGGCTCTTCACGTGGGCGGACGAGCGGAGGGTCGCCGCCACCGCGCTCATCGTCTCGGAGGGCTACGCGGAGGTGCGACGGTACGTGGACATGGAGCGCCCGACCCTCGCCTCGCTGCCCGCCGCGGCGCCGCCGCCGGGGATCGACGTCCGCCCGGCCGATCCGCGCGACCCCGCGTCGCTCCGTGCCATCCTGGCCGCGGAGGACGAGGCGTTCCGCGACCACTGGGGCCACCACGAGATCTCGCCGGACGAGGTCGCCGAGGTGCTCGCGGAACCTGACCTGGATCCGACGTTCTGGCGGATCGCGTGGGACGGCGGCGCGATCGCCGGCGTCGTCCGGCCGGTCGTCTACGCGGAGGAGAACGCGCGGTTCGGGCGGCGTCGCGTGTGGATCGACCGCGTCTCCGTCCGGCGGGCGTGGCGGGGTCGCGGGCTCGGCAGCGCGCTGCTCGTCGAGGCGCTGGCGGAGGCGCGGACGCGCGGGCTCACCTCCGCGGGGCTCGGTGTGGACACCGACAATACGACCGGCGCGCTCGGCCTGTACGAGCGCCTCGGATTCTCGCGGGGCCCGGTGACCATCGCCTGGGCGAAGCCGATGGACGCGGAGGCCCCGCCGGTCATCGGGTGACGCCCGACCCGTGCGCCGGGAGCCGGGGCCATCACCAGAGTGAGCCGGCCCGGACGACCGCGCCGATCCACGGCAGCTCGCGCTCGATGGTCGTGGCCTTTCCGTGCCCGGGCAGGACGCGGAGCGTCGGGTCGAGGCCGGCGAGCCGCGCGAGCGACCCGACCATCGCGCCGGGGTCGCCTCCCGCCAGGTCCACGCGACCCGGCCCGCCCGCGAAGAGGGTGTCCCCGCTGAGCAGGGCTGCCTCATCGCGCAGGGTCAGACAGACGGAGCCGGGCGTGTGGCCGGGCGTGTGGAGGACGTCGAGGACGATCGACCCGAAGACGATGCGGCCGCCCTCGGCCAGCTCGACGGCGGGCACCGACGGCGGGATGGGGAACGGCGCGAAGAGCGGCTCCGGGTGCTCGAGCATCGCCCGGTCAGCCGGATGGGCGGCGATCGGGGCACCGGTGTGGGCGGCGACGGCCGCGTTGTCCCCGATGTGATCCCAGTGCCCGTGTGTCGACACGATGAGCTTGAGCGTCCAGCCGCGCCCGGCGAGCAGCTCGGTCAGCCACGCGACGGACGGGATGGCGGTGTCGATCGCGATCGCCTCGCGCGACCGCGGGTCGGCCAGGACGTAGAGGTTCGTCGCGGCCGGCCCGATGACGCGATGGATGAGGTCCACGACCGGATGGTACGGCACCTCCGACAGTCGCCCCGGCCGCGCGACATGCATGCGCGGAGAGACCCCTCGGCCCGTGAACCTACGTCCTGCCCGCGTCGGCGGCATCGTGGGCCTTCCCGGTGGGCTCGGCGGCGAGGCGGTCGAGGTCGTCGCGCGTGTCGACGTCGGGATTCCCTCCCGCCACGTCGACGCTGGTCACGAGCTCCGGACGAGCCGCGATGAGTGGCCCGAAGCCGCGGTCGCCGACCAGGTCGTCGGCGAGCCGCCACGCCGACCGATGCACGAGCACCGGGTTCGGCGTGCCGCCGGTCCCGTGCACGGCGACGGCGATCGGCCGCGCCGCGTCCACCTCGACCGCGAGGAGCAGCGCGATCGTCTCGGTCCGGACACGCGGCTGGTCACCGAGGAGGAGGAGGACCGACTCGATGCCCGCGCCGGCATCGTCGGCGACGGTCGCCCTGAGTCCGCACCGGACCGACGAAGCGAGGCCGGTCGGCCACGCCTCGTTCCGGATCGCGCCGACGCGAGCCCCGCCGTGGGACACGCCGCCGCTCCCCCGCGGCTCGGCCGACATCGCCGGAGCGGTGTCGGCCCCGGCCGTCGGGGCGATCGGATCGACGATCGCGTCCACCGGCACGCCATCCATGCGCAGCGCGGCCTCGACTTCGTCGCCGTCGGACCCGGTCACCACGACGACGCGACCGATCCCGCAGTCGAGCGCCGTCCTCACGGGGTGCGCGATGAGGGGCCGGCCGTCGAGCGGGGCGACGAGCTTGCGGCCACCGAAGCGCGAGCCTGCGCCGGCCGCGAGCACGATCGCGACGACGCGGGCGGCCTCGGTCACGTGCGGGCGTCCCCCGGCCGGCCCGCGTGGGCGATCTCGCTGAGCGGTCGGCCGGTCCCGCCGTGCCGCGCCGCGACGACCTCGGCCATGATCGCGAGCGCCATCTCCTCGGGCGAGCGGCCGCCGAGGTCGAGGCCGATCGGGCCCGCGAGCCGCGCGAGCGACGGCTCGTCGACGCCGGCCGCGCGGAGGCGCGCGCGGCGGTCGGCCTGCGTCCGGCGGCTCCCCACGGCCCCCACGTACCGACAGCCGCGGCCAAGCGCGGCGACGATCGCCGGCTCGTCGAACTTCACGTCGTGCGACAGCACCGCCACGGCATCGGCCGGTCCGAGCCCCAGGTCGTCGGCGACGGCGTCCGGCCAGCCGAGGACGAGGCGATCAACGTCGGGGAACCGCTCGGACGTGGCGAACGCGGCCCGGCCGTCGATGACCACCGTCTCGTACCCGAGCGTCCGCGCGATCGCGACGAGAGGGATGGCGGCCTGCACCGCGCCGACCACCACGAGGCGCGGGCGAGCTGGATATGCCTCGACGAACACCTGCCGCGCCTCGTCCCCGACGCGGACCGCGACGATCCCGGACCGTCCGTCGGCCAGCGCCGCGACGGCCGCGAGCGCGACCGTCGCGTCTGCCGCTCGATCGCCGAGCGTACCCGCCGTCACGGCACCGCTCTCGTCGATGACGAGGGCGCCGCCCGGCGCCTCACCGCGCGCCGGGGCGCTCGGGCCGACCTCCGACCCGGGAGCGTCGGCCGGCAGGAGGATCCCGATCGCCCGCGCCGCGGTCGCCTCGGCGGCCGTCACGACCTCGGGGCGGAGGAACGGCTCCACGAGCACGTCCACCGTCCCTCCGCAGGCGAGCCCCACGTCCCACGCCCGCTCGTCGGTGATGCCGTAGCGGACGACCCGCGAGACGCCGTCGAGCCGAGCCCGCGCGACCTCCTCGGCCGCGGCGCCCTCCACGCATCCGCCGGAGACGGAGCCGGCGATGCGCCCGTCGTTCGACACCAGGAGAGTGGCGCCCTCGGGTCGCGGTGCGGAACCGAAGGTCCGCACGACCACCGCGCGTCCCATCTCGACGCCGTCGACCCGCCACGCGCGGACCGTCGGGATCAGCTCGCGCATCGCGGAACCTCGCGATGGGCTCGGTCCGGCCGGCCACGCTCGTCGGGAGAAGGCGCTGCAACGCCATCCGGTCTCATGCGATCGTCCTCGGTTCGTGCGGCGGCGTGCGGTCCGGCCCGAGCGGCACCGCGACGAGGTCGCGGAGCGAGCGTGCGAGCGGCGTCGGGAGACCGACTGGTCGGCGCGAGTCGGGGCGATGGATGCGCGGACGGCCCCGACGCTCCGGGCGCCCGTCGCGGTCGCCCGGAAGGCCCGCGAGAAGCGCGCCAAGGTGCTCCAGGCTCGCGAGGTCGTGGAGCGGGAGGAAGTCGTCGATCGACGGGAACGCCGCGGCCATGCCGGCCGCGAGTGGCAGGTAGTCCGGGTGACCGGCGAGCGGGTCGAGCCAGATGAGCCGATGGCAGCTCCGCTGGAGCCGCGCCGCCTCGTCGCGGACGACCGCGGGATCGCCGCGATCCCATCCGTCGGAGACGACGATCACGATGCCGCTCGTCCGCAGGACCCGCCGCGCCCAGCGCAGGTTGAAGGTGCGGAGCGAGTCGCCGATCCGCGTGCCGCCCGACCAGTCGCTCACGGCGTCGGCCGCTCGAGCGAGCGCCCTGTCCGGGTCGCGGGAGCGGAGCTCGCGCGTCACCCGCGTGAGATGCGTGCCGAACACGAAGGCTTCCGCGTGGACGCCGGGCGACCTGAAGAGCGCATGGACGAAACGCAGCAGCAGCCGGGAATGGCGCTCCATCGAGCCCGAGACGTCGCAGATGACGACGATGGACCGGGGTCGCCGCCTTCGGCGCAGCCATGCCCAGTCCACCAGGTCGCCCCCGGTCTTGATGTTCCGGCGCAGCATGGCGCGCGGCGCGAGCGTCGTGCCGTGGCGGTGGAGCTCCCGGCGCCGCGTCCGGCGGCTCTCGAGGCGCGGCCGGAGCAGGGCGATGAGGCGATCGGCTTCGCGAAGCTCGGCGGGGGTCATCCGCTCGAACTCCCTGTGCCGGAACGCCTCGGCGGCGCTGAACGCCCGGGGCGAGATGACCGCGGCCTCGGATCCGGCCTCCTCGTCGTCACCGGCGGGCTCGGCCTGCCGGGGTGGCCCGGTGCGCCGGCCTTGCGGGCCGTCGGGACGGCTCTCGACGGCCCCGTTCTCGCGGTCCCTCGCAGAGGGCGGCCGTGGGAACGTGGCATCGTCCGCCGGCGGCCCGACGCGCAGCTCGTGCCGACGCCAGAACTCGGCGAAGGCCTCGTCGTAGACCGGCAGGTCGTCGCGGCGGCGCACGAAGATGGCGGAACCGGCAGCGTGCACCTGGGTGCGGTCCCCGATGTCCACGATCGTCAAGGCGCGGGTGAAGTCGATGGCGCCGCCGAGGTCGGTCGGGATGCCCCGGCGCCGCAGCGCCCACGCGAAGAGCAGGGCGTTGCGGAGGAACGTACGCCCCGAGACATCGCCGACGGGGGCGCGCGGCGGGAGGCTGCTGCGCGTCGATCCTGCGCCCGTCGCGGCCACGTCAGGCGCGGGCCGCGAGCTCGTCGAGGTACGCGGCCGTCGCGACGCCTCGGATCGCCCGGACGTCCTCCTCGTACTTGAGCAGGACCCCGAGCGTGTCGTCCACGAGGTCCGGCGCCAGCTCGCGGGCCCCGAGTGCGAGCAGCGCCGCCGCCCAGTCGAGCGTCTCGGCGACGCCCGGGACCTTCGTGAGGTCGGCTTCCCGGAGCCGGTGCACGAACCCGACGATCTCGCGCGCGAGCATCTCGGGAGCGTCGGGCACGCGGGTGAGGACGATCTCGTACTCCTTCGCCGCGGTCGGGTAGTCGATCCAGTGGTACAGGCATCGACGCTTGAGGGCGTCGTGGACCTCGCGCGTCCGGTTCGACGTGACGATGACCCGGGGCGGCAGCTCCGCCCGGATCGTGCCGATCTCCGGCACCGTCACCTGGAAGTCCGAGAGGATCTCCAGGAGGTACGCCTCGAACTCCTCGTCCGCGCGATCGATCTCGTCGATGAGGAGGACCGGCGCGACGCCGTCGTGGCTCTCGAGGGCCTGGAGGAGCGGCCGGCGCAGGAGGAACTCCGGGCCGAAGATGTCGTGCGCGGTCGCCCTCGCGATCTCGCCGCGCGCCTCGAGCAGCCTGATCTCGAGCATCTGGCGCGGGTAGTTCCACTCGTAGACGGCGCTGTTGACGTCGAGGCCCTCGTAGCACTGGAGTCGGATGAGGCGCGCTCCGAGCACTGTCGCGAGCGTCTTCGCGAGCTCGGTCTTGCCGACTCCGGCCTCCCCCTCGAGGAGCAGCGGCCGGCCGAGCTCGAGCGACAGGTAGGCCGTGGTCGCGAGCGACCGATCGGCGATATAGCCCTCCGCCCGGAAGGCGTCCTGCAGCCCCTCGATCGACCGGGTGCGCTCCGGGCGCCCGGCCGTCGCGGGTCCTCTCGTCTCCGATGCCGCCATCGTCCCTCGCTCGTCGGCTCCACCGGACCCGGCCGGCTGGAGCCGGAATCTACACCCGCGCCCGGACCGGCGGCCGCTCAGCGGTCCGGCCGGCGCGCCGGTCGGACGTCCGGGTCCCACCGGCCCAGCGCCGCGCTCCGCATGTCGACCGCGCGCGGGTCGAGGGCCAGGGCGAGCTCATCCCGCGGCAGCGCGGCGATCCGGGCACCCTCGACGAGCGACCGGACCTTCCCGAGCGCCGCCGCGATGTCGAGCGCGGCAAGGCTCCCGGTCGTGGCCAGGCCGACCCGGGCGAGGCCGCGGCCGCCCGTGCTCGCAGCGTAGTGCGCGGCCCAGGCAAGGACCTCGGGCGCATCGCCGATCGGCGTCGCCGCGTCCACCCCGCCGCAGACGATGCCGCGATCGCCGGGCATCGCCGCGATGAGGCGCCAGTCGTCCGGGCCGCGGACGAGGTCGAACAGGAAGCTCGCGTAGGCCAGGTCGGCGAGTGCCCTCGCGCCGACGGTTTCGTGCGAGCCGCCCGTGAGCGCCAGCATGAGGTGGACCGCGTCGTCGCCCACTCCCGACGCGCGGCCGAGTCTCCCGTGAGCGGCCGTGAACGCGGCGACGAGGTCGGCGCCCGCGGCCAGGTCCAGGGCCGTGGGCTCGTCGATGCGCACGAGCGTGCAGCCGGCCGCTCGGAGCGCCGCCACCTCGTCACCGAGTGCCTCGCCGATCTCGATCGCCCGCGCCCCCCGGACCCGGACCCCCCCGTCCGCCGCTGCGAGCGACCACGGGCCCGGCATCGTCGCGGCGACCGCGACCGCGACCGCGACCGTCGGCCCGGCGACGGCTCGTCCCGCGAGGCGCTGCTCCGCCCGGTTCCACGCCGCCACCGCCCCGGAGCCGCGCCCCGCGAGCAGGTCGTCCAGGAGGGCGGCCCTCGCACCGACGGCCGCGGGGAGCGTCTCACGGCCGTCCGTGACGAGCTCGAGTCCCGCGTCGAGCTGGGCATCGACCGCGCTCTCCACGTCCGCGGGGAACGCCCCGCCGAGCATCGCGAACATCGCCCGTCCCTCGCCGACTTACACCGCGCTTACACCCCCGCGCCGGGAGGCTCACCGTCAAGGGTATCCTCGCGCTCATGAAGACGGTCCTCGTCGTCGATGACGAGCGGAACATCGTCGACCTCCTCCGGCTCTACCTCGAGAAGGAGGGCCTGGCGGTCGTCGCGGCCGCGGACGGCGAGGACGCGCTCGTCGCGTTCGCCCGCCACGCCCCGGACCTCGTCGTGCTCGACCTCATGCTGCCGCGGCTCGACGGGTACGAGGTCTGCCGCGAGATCCGACGCCGCGGCGCCACGCCGATCCTCATCCTCACGGCACGCAGCGACGATGTCGATGCGATCGTCGGGCTCGAGCTCGGCGCCGACGACTACGTGACGAAGCCGTTCAACCCCCGGGTCCTCGTGGCCCGGGTGAGGGCGATCCTCCGGCGAGCGGAGGCGACGGAGCGCGGCGAGCGTCCGATCGAGGTCGGCAACCTCCGGATCGACCTGCGGCGCAGGGATGCCACCCTGGACGGGACGACCCTCGAGCTGCGCGCCCGCGAGTTCGACCTCCTCGCGGCACTCGCGCGCGATCCCGGCGTCGTCCTCACGCGGGACGCGCTCCTGGAGAGCGTCTGGGACACCGACTTCGCGGGGGAGACACGCACCGTGGACGTCCACGTGGCGGAGCTCCGGAAGAAGCTCGGCGACGACGGCCCGCGGATCGAGACGGTGCGCGGCGTCGGATACCGGATCGTCGCGGCCGTCCGCGTGATGCCGGGCCCGACGGGCGCCGACGCCGCCGACGCCGCCGACGACTGACCGGCGCGATGGCTCGATCGCTCGCCGCGCGCATCGCGCTCGCGTTCGTGGCCCTCTCGGTCGCCCTCCTCGCGGGCGTCGGGGGCGCGACCTTCGTCGTCCTGCGCGGCCTGCACGGGCAGGCCACGGACGCCCGTCTCACGGACATCGCCGACGGGATCGTCGGCCAGGCCCGCCAGCTCGTCGCCGCGGGAACCGGTCCCGTCGGGACCCTCACCGCGCTCAGGGATGCGATCCCGGCCGACGTGTCGGTCACGTTCAGGACCGCTGACGGTCGGCTCGCCCGCATCGACGCGGGCGGCCCCATCGGACCCGTCGACGTGGATCCCGGGTCGGCGACCGGCGCGATCACGCATGGAACGGCGCGCGACGCCGCGGGGGACGCCCTCCTCTTCACCGCGGTCGCGCTCCGCCCGGCTGCCGGCGGGGCACGGGCGCTGGTCG
>CAIYQJ010000177.1 GCA_903928275.1 uncultured Chloroflexota bacterium | reverse complement strand
GGTTACCGGTCGCGATCGCCGGCGCGACCTTGTGCGCGGCGAGATTGAGCGGGAAGTTGAAGGGGCTGATCCCCGCGATCGGGCCGATGGGGAACCGGCGCACGACCCCGATGCGCCCGACCGACGCGGGGCCGGTGTCCATCGGGATCACCTCGCCATACATCCGTTCCGCCTCTTCGGCGCCGAGCCGGAACGTGATGACGGCGCGGTCCACCTCGCCGAGCGCGTCGCGGATCGGCTTGCCGGCCTCGAGCGCGATGAGCGGCGCGAGCTCGTCACGGCGCTCGCGGATGCCGGAGCTGATCGCATGGAGGATCCGGGCTCGCTCGTACCCGGGGAGGCGCCGGGTCGTCTCGAACGCGGTGACGGCCGCATCGACGGCCTCGTCGTACTGGGCGGGCGTCGCCAGGTACGTGGCGCCCGCGGGTTCGCCGGGGTAGCCGGGCCGGTCGATGACGAGCGTGTCCGGCGACTCCACCCACCGGCCCGCGAGGTAGATCGGGTGCGGCCGGATGCCGGTGAGGATGCCCATGTCGATCGACTCCAGGACGCGGTGGGCGCGACAACGCGAGGGACGCGGCGATGGTGCCCGCGGCGCACATTCTACGGGCACGCCCCGATGGCGCCCCGGGCGACGCGCCGGCAGGCCGGTCACGGACATGGGGTGCCCCGGCCAGGCGCTGCCGGCCGGGGCAGCGGCGATCAGGCCGTCGTCGACTTCGAGCTCATCCGGACGAGCGCCTTGCCGACCTCCCAGACGACCAGGAGCGATACGCCGGCGCCGAACGCGATCCCCCACTCGCCCGCGGTCAGGTCGGTGGTCCCGAGCAGCTTCTGGAACGCGTCCATGGACGTGACGAGGTAGGCGAGCGCCACCTCGACGAGGACGATGATGTTCAGGTTCCGGTTGTCGAACGAGCCCACGTGCAGGGCGGAGCCCGTCTCGCTCCGGCTCTCGTAGGTGCAGACGATCCGGAAGTAGGCGAACGCGGTGAGTGCCAGCGCGGCGCCCTCCGCGGCCCCGCCGGGTTGAGTGCCCCCGTCCTTGATGAGGAAGATGAGCCAGGCCGCCATGAAGATCCCGACGCCAGTGGCAGTGACGATGACGCCACGGGTGAGGATCGTCGCGTCCCGCGAGCGCGGCTTGCGGAGCATGATCCCCGGCGTCTCCGCATCGAAGCCGAGCGCGATGCCGAGCGGCGTGTCGATGAGGAAGTTGATCCAGAGGATCTGCATCGGGGTGAAGGGCTGGCCGGCGGCGATGTTCAGGACGCTCGCCGCGAGGAACGTGAGGACGAACGCGACGAGGGTGATGAGGATGAATCGGACGTACTTGGTCAGGTTGTCGTAGAGCTTCCGGCCCTGCTCCACCGCGTGGATGATCGTCGCGAAGTTGTCGTCCTGGAGGATCATCCGGCCGGCGTTCTTCGCGACCTCCGTGCCGGTCCCCATGGCGATGCCGATATCGGCGGCCTTGATCGCCGGGGCGTCGTTCACGCCGTCGCCGGTCATGGCGACGACGTCGCCCTTCTTCTTCAACGTCTCGACGAGGAGCACCTTGTGCGCCGGGGCGACACGGCCCACCACCCCGATGTCGTCGATCTGGGAGAGCCGGTCCGCCTCGCTGAGCTTCGCGAAGTCCTCGCCGAGCACGGCGCGTCCCGGGATCCCCAGCTGCGTCGCGATCGCGGCGCCGGTGATGACGTCGTCGCCGGTCACCATGCGGACCCGGATGTGCGCCGCCTGCGCCGCCGCCACCGCCGGCTTGGAGGTCTCGCGTGCCGGGTCGATCATGCCGACGAGGCTCGCGACCTGGAGCTCCGCGATGTGTGCGAGGAGGTCGCCGTTCGGATCGAACGTGGCGAGGTCGAGGTCCCGCGATGCCGCGGCCATGACCCGGAGGCCCGCGCCCTCCATGCGCGTGATGTTCGCATCCGCCCTCTGGCGGAGCCCGTCGTCGATGGCGACGGCGTCGGAGCCGGAGAGTGTGGTCGTGGCGCGCTCGAAGATCGCCGGAGCCGCGCCCTTCACGAAGCAGCGGACGACCTTCTTCCCGGACGCGTCCGTCGCCGCGTTGAACGTGGCCATGAGCTTGTACGTGGGATCGAACGGCAGCGTGGCGAGGCGCTCGTACCTCGCGCGCGTCCCGTCGATGGACAGGCCGGCCTTCACCGCGAGGACGAGGAGAGCGCCTTCGGTGGGGTCGCCCACCACGGTGCCGTTCTCGATCTTCGCGTCGCTGGCGACGACATAGGGGACGATCGCGTCGTCGATCGAGAGCGACGTCCCGGCGGGGTGCTGGACGGTCCCCACCGTGGAGTAGCCGATCCCGGTGATCGTGTACCGGTCCGTGGCGTCGAGGACCTCGACCGCGGTCATCTGGTTCATCGTCAGCGTCCCGGTCTTGTCCGAGTTGATCGCCGACGTGGAGCCAAGCGTCTCGACGGAGTTCAGGTTCTTCACGATCGCCTTGCGCTTCGCGAGATCGACCGCGCCCATCGAGAGGATCACCTGGACGACCGTCGGCAGCGCCTCCGGGACCGCCGCGATCGCGAGCGCGACCGCGGTGACGAAGAGGGCGTCCAGCGGCTGGTTGCGCGAGATGCCGAGCGCGAACATGACGAGCATCGTCACGCCGGCGACGGCCGCGATCCACAGCGTCATCCGGTTGAGCTGGCGGGTGAGCGGGGTCTCCTCCTCGGCCGTGGCCGAGAGGAGATGGGCGATCCGGCCGACCTGCGTCTGGCCGCCGATCGTCGTGACGACCATGACGCCGCTGCCGTGGGTGACCGGCGTGTTCATGAACGCCATGTTCACCTGGTCGCCGGGTCCCGGCTCCTTGCCGGCCGGCAGCGTCGCCGTGCCCTTCGACGAGGGCACGCTCTCGCCCGTGAGGGCGGACTCGTCGATCTGGAGCGCGGCGGCCGAGATGATCCGGCCGTCCGCGGGGACCTGGTCGCCCGCGGCGAGGAGGACGACGTCGCCGGGCACGAGCTGGTCGGCCGGGATCGCCGACTCGGCGCCATCCCGCCGGACGCGGGCGGACGCCTTCATCATCGACTTGAGCGCATTCATCGCGCTCGCGGCCTTGCCCTCCTCGCGCATCCCGACGACCGCGTTGACGATCGTGAGGATGATCAGGAGGACCGCGGTGGACCACTCCTTGATGACGAGCGACACGATGCCCGCCACGACGAGGATGATCTGGAGGTAGCTCCGGTACTCGTCGACGAACCGGCGCCACTCGGGCTTGGCCTTCTCCGCCGGAAGGGCGTTGGGCCCGAACTTCGTCGCGAGATCCGCGGCCTGCGCCGCTGAGAGCCCCTTCGCCGGGTCCACCCCGAGATGAGCGGCCGTGTCCTCCGGGGAGACCTGGCACCAGGGCATCGCCGGTCCGGAGGGGACTGGGCCGGGGGCTGCCGCCTGGGTCATCGCTGTACCTCCGTGCGTGTGCACGCGCGGGATGCGCGCCCCCCGGCTTCGGCCGCCGCGCAGCGACCGGATCTCGCGCGAGACCGGTGTGTCAGCCCTTCGTCACCTTCGCGGCCTTCTCCGTCCCCTTCTTCTTCGCCTTCGTCTTCGCGGCCTCTGCGGCGAGCTCGGCCTCGATCGGGTCCGGTGCGGCACCCTTCGGCGCCTCCGCCTCGAGCGCCTGCTTCGCGACGAGCAGGTCGGCCTTCTGCGCCTCGCTGACGACCGGGTAGCGCGGGTCGATGCGGATGAGCGCGTGCGCGATGACGGCCGCGGCCGCGACGCGGGCGAAGGGCTTGTCGTCGGCCGGGATGACGTACCACGGCGCCCATTCGGTGCTCGTGCTCGACAGCACGTCGGCGAACGCCTTCTGGTAGTCGTCCCAGAACGCCCGCTCCTTCGCGTCGTTGCTGGAGAACTTCCAGTTCTTCTCGGGCAGGTCGACCCGGGCAAGGAACCGGCGGCGCTGCTCCTCGCGGGACAGGTTGAGGAAGAGCTTGACGAACGTGAAGCCCTGGTCCGTGAGGTAGTGCTCCCAGTCGTTGATCTCGCGGAAGCGGCGGATCCAGACGCCGCGGCCCTTCATCTTCGCCGGCATCTTCTGACCGGCGAGGATCGCCGGGTGGACGCGGACGACGAGGACCTCCTCGTAGTGACTCCGGTTGAAGATCCCGATCCAGCCGCGCTCGGGCAGCGCCTTCTGGTAGCGCCAGAGGTAGTCGTGGGCGAGCTCCTCGGCCGACGGGATCTTGAAGCTGTTGACCGTCACGCCCTGCGGGTTCACCCCGCTCATGACGTGCTTGATCGTGCCGTCCTTGCCCGCGGCGTCCATCGCCTGGAGGACGACGACGAGGCCGTGGGTGCCCTGCGCGTAGAGGCGGTCCTGGTACTCCGCGAGGAGCCCGACGCCGCCGGCGAGGATCTCCTTCGCCTCCTTCGTCTTCACCTGTCGGGTGCCGGCCGTGTCGAAGTCCCCCGGGAGGCGGACGCGGCGCCCGGGCTTCACGTAGAACGGCTCGATGAACTCGGCGATCCGCTTCGGCGTGATGGTCGGCATCGATGGGATCCTTTCTGTGCGCGGCCGGTCAGGCCGCGGGTGCGGCCGCGGTGACCGGGGCCTGAGCGACGGTCTCGGGCTCGTCGTCGAGCGGGGACTTCCAGACGAGCTTCCGGACCTCGGAGACGACGAGGACGGCGAAGCCGACGACGATGCAGATGAGCCACTGGTCGCCGGTCATGTTGACCGTCCCGAGGAACCGCTGGAACGGTCCGAAGGTCACCGCGAGGAAGATCGACACCACCGAGGCGAGGGATGCGATGACGAACGCGCGGTCCTGCATCACCTCCGCGCTGAACACGGAACGGGTCTCGTCCTTCGTCACCCACGAGAAGACGAGGTTCGAGATCGAGAAGGTGGTGAAGCCCATCGTCCGGGCCACGGTGTCGTTGTCGGACGGGAACGCGGTCGTGGCCCACGCGATGACCGCGAGCGCCCCGACACCCATGACGAAGCCGCCCACGACGAGCCAGATCAGCAGGCGCGTGGGGAGGATCGCCTCGTCCGCCGGGCGCGGCTTGCGGTGCATGAGGCCCTCGGCCGGCTTGCCGTAGCCGAGGCCCACCGCCTGGAACACGTCGACGGTGAAGTTGACCCAGAGGGTCTGGAGCGGGAAGAACGGGATCCCGCCCGCGATGTTGAAGATCGCCGCGCCCAGGAACGTGAAGATGAACCCGAAGAGCCACGCCATCTGGGCGCGGATGTACTTCTTCAGGTTGTCGTAGAGGCCGCGGCCCAGCTCGACGGCCTTGACGATCGTGGCGAAGTCGTCGTCGGTGAGGATCATGACGGCGGCTTCCTTGCTCACCTCCGTCCCCGTGATCCCCATCGCGATGCCGATGTCGGCCTTCTTCAGGGCCGGCGCGTCGTTCACGCCGTCGCCGGTCATGGCGACGATGTGGCCCTTCATCTTCAGGACGTCGACGAGCCGGACCTTGTGCTCCGGCGTGACGCGGGCGATGACGCCGATGCCGTCGATCTCCTTCATCGCCTCGGCATCGCTCATCGCGCCGAACTCGGCCCCGGTGATGGCGCGGCCGGTGATGCCGAGGTCGTTCGCGATGGCCTGCGCCGTGACCGCGTGGTCGCCTGTGATCATCCGGACCTGGATCCCGGCCGACTTCGCGGTGGCGATCGAGGCCTTCGCGGCCGGCCGCGGCGGGTCCATGATCCCGACGAGGGCGAGGAGCGTGAGGCCGCTCACGAGCGGGAGAAGGTCGGCGTTCGGGTCGAACGTCGCGGGATCGAAGTCCTTCCGGGCCGTCGCCATGACGCGGAGGCCCTTCTGGCCAAGGCGGGTGTTCTCGTCGAGGTAGACCTTCTTCGCCTCGTCGTCGACCGGCCGAGTTCCCGCAAGGTCCGGCGTCAGGGCGAGGGCGGCGCGCGCGAGGAGCTGGTCCGGGGCACCCTTGACGAAGGCACGGACCACGTCCGCGCCGGACTCATCCTTCATCGCGTGGAACGTCGCCATGAACTTGTATGCCGCGTCGAACGGGAGCTCCGCGATGCGCGGGTACTGCTCCCGGGTGAGTGCGGGGTCCACGCCGCCCTTCGCGGCCAGGACGACGAGCGCACCCTCCGTTGGGTCGCCGATGAGCTCGCCGTTCTTCACGATGGCATCCGCGCAGAGGGCCATCGGGAGGAGGATCGGGTCGAGCGGGACGTCCGGCTGGCCGCCGGTCCGGTTGACCTGGCCGTCGGTGCCGTAGCCGGTGCCGGTGATCGCGTAGCGCCGCCCAGGGATGCTCATCTCGACCGCGGTCATCTGGTTCAGCGTGAGCGTCCCGGTCTTGTCCGAGTTGATCGCGGACGTGGATCCCAGGGTCTCGACCGACCGGAGGCGCTTCATGATCGCACCCGCCTTGGCGAGCGACTGCGTCCCCATCGACAGGATCGTGGTGACGACCGCCGGGAGGCCGGTCGGGATCGCGGAAACGGAGAACGCCACCGCCGTGATGAACAGCGTGTTGAACGACTCGCCCCGCCACAGCCCGATCCCCATCGACGCGAGCAGGGCGAGCCCGGCGATGACGAGGATCTGGTTCGTCAGCTTGTTGAGCTGCTTCGTGAGCGGCGTGGCCTCGGTCTTCTCCGACTGGAGGAGCCCGGAGATGTGACCCACCTCCGTCGCCATGCCGGTCGCCGTCACGAGGATGTCGCCCGAGCCGCGGGTGACACTCGTGTTCATGTACGCCATGTCCGCCCGGTCACCGAGCGGCGTGTCGGCCCCGGGCACAGCATCCACGCCCTTGGAGGCCGGGATGCTCTCGCCCGTGAGGGCCGATTCGTCGATCTCCATCGTGGCGGCCCGGATGATCCGGCCGTCCGCCGGCACGACGTCGCCGGCTTCGACGGCGACGACGTCGCCGGGCACGATCTGGTCGGCGGCGATCTCCGCGATCTGGCCGTCCCGCCGCACCTTGGCCTTGAGGAGCATCATCCCCTGGAGCGCAGCGACCGCCTTCGCGGCCTTGCCTTCCTGGTTGAGCCCCATGAAGGCGTTGACGAGCGTCAGGATGATGAGCAGGCGTCCGGTCTGGGCCTGGCCGGGGATGAAGAAGCAGACGACGCCGGCGACGAGCAGGACGATCTGCATGGGGTCTGCGTACTGGCGGAGGAGCGCCCTCCAGCGCGGCTCCCGCTTGCCCTCGGTGAACTTGTTCGGGCCGGACGTCTGCAACCTGCTCGCCGCCTCGGCCGCCGTGAGCCCGGTGGCCGCCGTCGCCCCCTGGGCCGTCAGCGCGTCGTCGATGGAGAGCGTGTGCCACGCCGTCGTGTCGGCGCCGCCGACAGGCGGTGCCTGAGTCGCTGCGGTCATCCCCTGCCCTCGCGTCTGCGAGCGCACAACGCCGGCCCGGCGGCGCCCCCTCTCGTCGAGTTTACGCCGCGCCGGCGGGCGCCGGCACCCCGGTCGCCCCGATCCCGGCAGAGCAGGCCACCCTCAGCGTCGCCGCGGATGCGGGATGGCGTCCATCGCCGCGATCGCGCGATCGATATCGTCGGGGGTGTTGAAGACCCCCAGGCTGAAGCGGACCGCGCCGCGGTCGATCGTCCCGAGGTCCCGGTGGACCATGGGCGCGCAGTGGAGGCCGACGCGGACGGCGATCCCGAAGTCGCCGTCGAGGATCGCGCCCACGTCCTGCGGGTCCATGCCGGGCACGTCGACGGTCAGCACGGCAAGGTGGTCGGCCAGGTCGTCCGCGCAGAAGAGCCGGATGCCGGGGTTCTCCGCCAGGCCGTCGCGGAGTCGGCGCGTCAGCGCCATCTCCCGGTCGTGGATCGCGCCGAGCCCCCGCGCCTCCACGAAGCCGATGCCGAGCGACAGGCCGATGACGCCCATGAGGTTGAGCGTCCCGGCCTCCAGCCGGAGTGGGTACGCCCGGGTGTGGACCAGGCTCGACGAATCCATGCCCGTCCCGCCGAACCGGGTCGTCTCCACCTCGACCGCCGGCTGCAGCACCAGCCCGCCGATGCCCGACGGGCCGTACAGCGACTTGTGGCCGGTGAACGCGAGCGCGGAGACCCCGAGCGCCGTCATGTCGATGGGGACCTGGCCGGCGCTCTGGGCGGCGTCGACGACGAGCAGGACGCCACGGTCCGCGCAGACGCGGCCGATCTCGCCGAGCGGCTGGATGGTCCCGAGCACGTTGCTGGCATGCGTCATGACCACGGCGCGGGTCGCGGGCCGGATGAGCGCGGCGACGGCCGCGGGGTCCACGAAGCCCCGGCCGTCGAACGGCGCGAGGTCATACGCGATGACCCCGGCCGCGGCGAGGTGATGGAGCGGGCGCAGGACCGAGTTGTGATCGAGGCGCGTCGCCACGACGTGGTCGCCGGGGCGGACGATGCCGCCGATCGCCGTGTTGAGCGCGTCCGTGGCGTTCGCCGCGAAGATCACCCGGTCGGGGTCCGGGGCGCCGAAGAACCGCGCCACGCGTGCACGGGCCTGCGCGACCATGTCGTCGGCCTGCATCGCCAGGTCGTGGTTCCCGCGCCCGGGCGATACGCCGACCCGCGCGTAGGCGTCCACCATCCCCTGGAGGACCTCGATCGGCTTCGGGAACGTGGTCGCCGCGTTGTCGAGGTAGACCAGACCGTCGCTCATGGACACACCGCCGTGCCGCCGCCGGCGTCGCGTTCGCGCGGGCGCGCGACCGCTAGTCGAGACATGACCTGGGGTTCGGAAGGCCGGCCAGGCGCCGCGCGCCATTCCGGATGCCGTCCGGGAACAGGCGCTCGAGCTCCACGAGGCTCAGGCCGGTGCCGTCGCGCAGCTGACGGTTCATCGGAGCCCTCCCGTTGTGCGCGTAGTACTCGCGGAGGAACGAGATGACCCGCCACTGCGTCGCGTCGAGACGCTCGATGCCGCTCTCGCGCGCGAGCTCGGTGGCCGCCTCCGGGCTCCAGTCGCCCGGCTCCCAGAAGAACCCCTCGTCGTCGAAGTAGACCACGCGACCCGCGACCGCGCGGAGCGCGCGACTCCGGGCCTGGTCGGCCATGGCCGGTGCCGCCGACACGCCTTCGCCCGACGGTCAGACGCCGCTGCCGACGAGTCGGGCGTCGGCCCGCTCGAGGGCCGCCTTCACCCGCTCGGGCGTCGCCGGCAGCTCGAGCACCATGGCGCCACACGCATCACGGATCGCGTTGACGATCGCCGGCGCAGTGGGGACCATCGCCATCTCCCCGACACCCACGCTCCCCAGCGTGCCGAGCTCGCGCGGTGTCTCGCAGACGATGACGTCCATGTCGAACGTCGTGCGCATGGTCGGGAACTTGAACGAGATCCAGTCCTTCGTCCTGCCCGCGATGAACTGCTCGCGCAGCGCGAAGCCGGCGCCCATGTCCATCCCGCCCTCGAGCTGGGCGGTCATGTTCAGCGGGTTGATGACGGTGCCGGCGTCGGCGGCCGTCGTCATCCGGACCATCCTGACGACGCCCGTCGCGGTGTCCACCTCCACCTCGGCGAGCTGGATCGCGAACACCTCGACCTCGAACGACGGTCCCTGGCCGGTCTCGGGATCCAGGGGTGCCGTCTCGCGCGTGGTGCGACGCCCGACGTACCGGACGGGATGTCCCGCGTCGGACAGCCCCTGCCACGACCGGGTGCCGGCCTCGTCCATGGCCTGCCGGAGCTGCCGGGCGGCGTCCACCGCGGCGCCGCCGATCATGTACGTCATCCGGCTCCCCGACGCGGGGCCCGACGCGGTGGTGTCGGCGGTGCTCCGGGTGCGGAGCCGGACCCTGGCGGGCGGCAGGTCCAGCACGTGCGCGACGAGCTGGGTGAGCATGGAGTCGTTGCCCTCGCCGGGATCGGCCGCGGCGACGTAGACCGTCACACCGTCGTCCGGGTCCAGCTCGACCGCGGCGATCGACTTGTCGCCCGGCATGGCGATGCCGAAGGCGGCCGCGCCGAGGCCCACGCCCCGGTGGACGCCCTGCCCGCGGAGCTGCGCCGCCTCGCGCCGTGCCTCCTCGTAGCGCGGCCGGAGCGCCTCGCACACGACCGGGAACGGCCATTCGCGCACCACGTGGCCGGTCGCCTTCGTCTCGCCCGGCTTCAGCGAGTTGCGCAGGCGGAACTGGAGCGGGTCGATGCCCATCTTCTCGGCGAGCATGTCGACCGCGCACTCGAGCGCGTAGTGCGTCTGGGGCGGGCCGGCGCCCCGCGCCGCGCTGCCCCACGGGTTGTTCGTGTAGACGAGTCGCGACGTGACGTCGATGTTCGGGATGGAGTACGCGCTCGACAGCATGTGGAGCGCGCGGTTGAGGATGACGATGCCGAGCGACGTGTACGCGCCGTTGTCGACCGTGATGTCCATCGCCATCGCGGTCAGCTTCCCGTCCGCGTCCGCACCGAGCCGGACATCCATGTCGAACGGGTGGCGCTTCGACGTGATGAGCATCGACTCGGCGAGGCTGGGCACGTACCGGACCGGTCGCCGGAAGTGCAGCGCGGCTGCGGCGGCGATCCCCTCGGTGATGATCTCCACCTTGATCCCGAACTGCCCGCCCGAGAACGCCTCCTCGTAGCGGATCGCCTCCCAGTCGAGCGCGGCCTGGAGGGTGGCCATCGCGAGGTGGATGTTGATGCTCCGCCCGATGACGACGAGCTCGGCGTCCTCGCCCTCGCCCTCCATGTACGCGAGGCTCACCTCCGGCTCGAGCGGCGCCTGATGGTTGATCTGTGTCCTGAACCGTGCCTCCACGACGGCGGCCGACCGCGCGAACGCGCCCGCCGCATCGCCCTTGATGATCGGCTGGCGGTGCAGGAGGTTGGGTGCGTCCGGATGGATCTGCGGGGCCCCCTCCGCCATCGCCTCCTCCGGCGAGGTCAGCTCGGGCAACGGCTCGTAGTCCACCTTCACGAGCGGGACGGCGGCGAGCGCCTGGTCGCGGGTCTGTGCCACGACGATCGCGACCGCGTCGCCGAGCGTGCGGACACGATCGTCGCAGAGGATCGGGCGGTCGGCCCGCGTGTACTTGAGCCGGTTCGTGCCGCGGATGTCCGCGGCGGTCATGACGCCGACCACGCCGGGCATGACGGCGGCGGCCGCCACATCGATCCCGCGGACGATCGCGTGCCCGTGGGGGCTCCGCACGACCGCGATCTCGAGCGCGCCCGGCATCCGGATGTCCGCGCCGAACGCGGCCGTCCCGCACGCCTTGGCGAAGGCACTCGGGCGCGGATGCGAGACGCCGAGCCTGGCGCCGTCCGGGTCGGGCATGAGGTCCTGCGGGCGGACCTCGCCACGCCGGAAGCGACCAGCGAGCTGGACCGCGTCGATGATCTTCACGTACCCGGTACAGCGGCAGAGGTTGCGACGCAGCGCGGTCTTCACCTCTTGGCGCGTGGGGTCGGGGTTCGCGTCGAGCAGCGCCGTGGCGCTCACGATCATGCCGGGGATACAGAAGCCGCACTGGACCGCGCCCGCGAGCACGAAAGCCTGCTGGACGAGGTCGGGGCGGTCCGGGGTGCCCAGGCCCTCGATCGTCGTGATCTCGGCGCCGTCGAGGGTCGCGACCTTCGTCACGCAGGAGAGGACGGGCTTGCCATCGGCGAGGACCATGCACGTCCCGCACTGGCCCTTGCGGTCGCACGACTGCTTGGTCCCGGTGAGGCCGAGATCG
>CAIYQJ010000176.1 GCA_903928275.1 uncultured Chloroflexota bacterium | reverse complement strand
GCACGATCTGCATCGGGTCCGCGTACTGGCGGCTGAACGCCTGCCAGCGCGAGACCTTCTTCGCCTGGTCGAAGGAGTTCTTGCCGACCTTCGCGCGTCGCGCGTCGGCCTCCGCCGACGTCAGGCCGGCATCGAGCGTGACGCCCTGTGCAGCGAGGGCGTCGTCAGGGCTCAGTGCGTGCCACGCCGTCGCCGCCGAGGCGCCGGGCGAGGCGCTTCCCGGCGCGCGCTGGATCATCTCGGTCATCGTGTCCTCCCCCGCCTCCCGCCGGTCCACGGACATGCGACCGGTCGCCGGTCGCCGCGCCGACCGGGTGGGCGGCGCCCGTGAGCGGCCGTCCGGGGCCGCCGAGCCCGAGGGCGTCCGTTAACCGCGTCGCCCCAGTGTGAACAAGTCAAGCACAGCGTGAACGGAGGCACATCGTCCAAATGGGACGATGTGCCTCCGTTTCGGCAGGACGGACCGCCAGCAGGACGGACCGCCAGCAGGACGAACGCGGACCGGGCGGCCGCCCGGCGACGGCCCGGTCCGCGGCGTCTCAGTACTGGAAGAGGAGCTCGCGGTACTTCGGGAGCGGCCAGAGGTCGTCCGCGACGAGGGTCTCGAGTGCGTCGGCGACCTCGCGCACCACGTTCTGGGCCGGGATGACGCTCTCGACGAACGCGCCGGCCTCCGCGTGCACGGACGCTGCGTGGTGAGCGGCACCCTGCGCCTTCTCGAGCGCGTCGATCGCGGCGACCAGCCTGTCCGCGAGGTCGGCCACGGTCGCCGTGAGCGTGGCGACGCCCTTCGACGCGCCGGCACCCGACAGCTCGCCGAGGTATCGGACCGCGGCGGGGAGGATGAGGGTCCGGGCCATGTCGAGCGTGCAGCTCGCCTCGATGTGCCCGACCTTGACGTAGCGGTCCCAGTTGATCTCGGCGCGGGCCTCGAGCTCACGCTCGGAGAGGACCCCGAACTGCGCGAACACCTTCTTCGCCCTGGCGGTGGAGAGGGCGGGCAGCGCGTCCACGGTCGTGCGGTTGTTCGGCAGGCCGCGGCGGGCCGCCTCGGCGTGCCACTCGTCGGCGTAGTTGTTGCCCTCGAACAGGACCTGCTTGTTGGCCTTGACGATCGCGGAGAGGATGTTCGTGAGCCCCGCGAAGTCACCCTGCTCGAGCGTCTCGAGCTCGTCCGCGAGCGCGGCGAGCGAGTCGGCGACCGCGGTGTTGAGGACGGTCTGCGGCCAGTAGATCGGGGCCGACGATCCGACCGCCCGGAACTCGAACTTGTTGCCGGTGAAGGCGAACGGCGAGGTCCGGTTGCGGTCGGTCGCGTCCCGCGGCAGGATCGGCAGCGAGGTGACGCCGAGCTCCAGGGAACCGCCTCGCTTCGAGGCGGACGCGGCGCCCTTCTCCAGCTGGTCGATGACGTCCTCGAGCTGGGAGCCGAGGAAGATCGAGACGATCGCCGGTGGCGCCTCGTTCGCGCCGAGACGATGGTCGTTGCCCGCGTCCGCGATGCTCGCGCGGATCAGGTCCGCATGGACGTTCACGCCGCGGATGACGGCGAGGAGGAAGGCGAGGAACTGGGCGTTCGCGTGCGGGTCGTGGCCCGGATCGAGGAGATTCTCGCCCTCGTCGGTCGCCATCGACCAGTTGTTGTGCTTGCCCGAGCCGTTGATGCCCGCGAAGGGCTTCTCGTGGATGAGGAACATGAGGTCGTGCTGGCGGGCCAGGCGCCGCATGGTGCTCATGACGACCATGTTGTGGTCGGAGCCGACCGAGGTCGCCTCGTACACGGGCGCCATCTCGAACTGGGCGGGCGCGACCTCGTTGTGGCGCGTCTTCGACGGGATGCCCATCCGCCAGAGCTCGCGGTCGAGATCCATCATGAACGCGAGCATCCGCTCGCGGATCGAGCCGAAGTACTGGTCCTCGAGCTCCTGGCCCTTCGGTGACGGCGCGCCGAAGAGGGTGCGCCCGGCGAGGACGAGGTCGGGGCGCTGCTCCGCGAGGCGTCGATCGACGAGGAAGTACTCCTGCTCCGGGCCGATGTTCGTGAACACCCGGCTCGCGGTCGTGTTGTCGAACCAGCGCAGGACGCGGAGCGCCTCCCTGCCGAGCGCCTCCTGCGAGCGCAGCATCGGGATCTTGTGGTCGAGGGCCTCGCCGGTGTACGAGACGAACCCGGTGGGGATCGTGAGCGTGACGCCGTTGGGCTCCACCTGGAGGAAGATCGGGCTCGTGACGTCCCACGCGGTGTAGCCGCGAGCCTCGAAGGTCGCGCGGATCCCGCCCGATGGGAACGAGCTCGCGTCAGGCTCACCCTGGACGAGGTTCCGGCCGGAGAACTCGGCGAGCGTCTGCCCGTCGCCGACGGGGCTCAGGAACGAATCGTGCTTCTCGGCGGTGGAGCCGGTCATCGGCACGAACCAGTGTGTGTAGTGGGTGGCCCCGTGGGCCATCGCCCATTCCTTCACTCCGTGGGCCACCGCGTCGACGATCGCGGGGTCGAACGGCTCGAGGCCGTCGATCGTCCGCCGGAGCTTCCGGAAGATCGGCTTCGCGAGGTACTGGCGCTGGGCGGCCTCGCCGAACACGTACTCGCCGTAGATGTCGGCGCCCGCGTGCTCGAGATAGTCCTGGGTGGACGCCACCCGGTGGTTCGCGATCGCTTCGATGGCCGTCTGTCGCGCGGTCATGCCACTCCCGTCCATGCTGCAGATGCGTCGGTGCCTCGCCCGTGGTCCCGCCCCGAAGGGTGGGAGCGCGGCGGACGCACGCTGCGGGTGGCTGCGAGGGAACCCGGGCGGTCGATGCTGCCTGGGCCGCCTCTTGTGCATGCCGCATCAGAGCGTGCGCGTGACATGGACCCTACCAGTCAGAGGGTTGCGGTTCAGTGCCTGCATCGCCACCGGGATAGTGCATCTCGCACAATCCCCTGGCAGCTGCGCATGGCCGGGGGCGGGCAGGGGCCGGAGCGGGGGCGGGCAAGGGCCCGACGAGCGCCCGCCCGTGCCGGGGCCGGCGGGAAGGCCGGGGTCGCGGACACCGGTTCCCACAAGCAAGAAGGGCCCGCTCTCGCGGGCCCTTCTTCTTCATCGATGGTCTGCGCCGGGCACGGAGCCCGACCGAGTCGCGTCAGTGGTCGCGGCGTCGCCTGACCGCGAGGAGGACCGGGACGGACACGGTCCCAGCCGCGGCGGCGGCCAGGAGGAGCAGGAGGCCGCTCGTCGGCGTGGGCTGCGAGTCCCCGATCCCGATCGCCGAGGTCGGCGGCGGGGTGGCCGTCGTCCCGGTCGGCAGGGTGGGCGTGGTGTCCGGCGGGAGGACCGGGCCACCGGCCACGACGGAGAACGCGCACGTCTTGCCGGCCGTGGTGCTCCCGACCTGCGTGTACGCGAGCTCCACGCCCGTGGAGCCCGCACCGGTGGCCAGCCATCCGAAGCGCTGGGTGCCGCCGGCACCGATCGGCGAGCCGGCCGGGGGCGGCAGGTAGAGCCCGCTTCCGTCGTCGGGCGCGAGGATCGGATCGGGCGGCGTGGTGACCTGCCAGCTGTAGCCGGTCGTCGCGTTGGAATCGAGCGTCATGGACACGGTGCCGGAGCTGTCGATGCCGACGATGTCGCCGCACTGGTCGTAGGTGAGCGACGCCTTCGCGCCGGTCTCGGCACGCACGAGGATCGCGATGCTGAACGTCTCGGCCGGGGTCTTGCTCCCGGGCGGGTAGAGAGCCGCAGCGAAGGACGTCTCGCCCGGGCTCATCGCGGGGAAGTACCACACGAACGAGACCGGGGCACCGAGCAGCGAGGAGTCGCTCACGGTGTATGGCCCGATGCCGTGGGGAGGTGGGCCGATGACGTCGAACGACGGGACCACCGTCGTGCGCCACTCGTAGCCTGTGCCGCCATTCGCCTGGAGCACGACCGCGAGGCCGCCGTCCGACGGCATGTCGACCGCCTTGCCGCTCGCGTCCTGGTGGAGGGTGATGTAGCTGTCTCCGCTGGCCCCGAGGACCGGCGACAACGCCGCGGACATGAGCAGCGCGAGGAGAGCCGGGATGGCGAGAGCGGCACCGATGCGCGCCCGGGACGCTCGGGCTCGCGGATGGGACACGCCGAAGTCCATGGTTCCTCCTCCCGGCCCTGCCGGCGGGTCGTGCAGCGGGCCGAAGGCGCGATCGCGCCACCGCTCGAACGATGATAGGCGCCGATCATCGGGCCCACGCCCACCCGTCGGTCCGCCCTCGGGGCAGTACCTGAGAGCCTCCGCCGCATCGTGCGAGTGACGTATGTCGGGTCGCTGGCGCGTACGTGGCAGGGCCCGAGTTGCGGGGCCCGAGTGGCTGGGTTGGGCGACCGAGACGGTGCCCGAGGCGGCGGCCCGTCGAGCATGTGCGTACACTCGGGCGCGGTCCCGGCCGTCCCATCTCCGGCCCGCCGCCGGGCACTCGGTGCGGCGGACCGACCCGGATCGAGCGAGGAGAACGAACCGTGTCCGCCATCGTCGTCAACCGCATCAAGCTGCGCGTCCCGTCGAGGAGCTGATCCCGGTACTGGAGCGCGAGTTCCCGCCGGCCATGCGCTCACTGCCCGGGTTCGAGCGGTTCAGCGTCTTCCAGGCGGCCCCGGACGAGGCGGTCGTCATCATCGAGTGGGCGACCGTCCAGGACGCGGCGGCCGGCGGAGCGATCATGGGACCGGGGCTGTTCCACACGCACATCGCGCCGGTCGCCATCGGCCAGGACCGCGTGGTGGGACCCGTGGTCGTCGACGCGATCTGACCCGGGAAGGTCGCGGCGCCGGCCGGGCGGGTCCGGAGCACACCAGGCCGGCCTCGGGATGCGGGTCCGCTCGCGGCGCGCGGGCCAGCAACGAGGAATCCCCTCCGGCTGGACAAGACGGGTTCCCCGAACGAGACGAGTCGATCCTGCTCGGGGCGCGAAGGGCCGACCCCGCGGCACCCGGGGAACCCGCGTCGTCCGGGCACCCGTCGCGAGCCGAGACCACGTCCGGGAGACGCGGCGCATCCTGACCCGCTCCGCGTCCGCGAGCCCTGACGGCGTCGTGACCCGGACCATCGGGGGGCGGCCCCCCGGCGGTGGCCGTCGCGGCGAAGAGCGCGACGATCGGTGGCGCCGGTGCCTACGGTGCGCGTCGCTCCTCGAGGGTGATGGTGATGCCGAG
>CAIYQJ010000175.1 GCA_903928275.1 uncultured Chloroflexota bacterium | reverse complement strand
TCTCGGCCTGCTCGCGGATCGCCGCGATGATCCGCGGGTGCCCGTGACCCGCGTTCGTGCACATGAGCTGGCTGTTGAAGTCGAGGAAGCGCTTGCCCTCGGGCGTCCAGAAGTAGCTTCCCTTCGCGCCGGCGACCGGGATGGGGTCCACCTTGGACTGGGCCGACCACTCGAAGATCGTGTGGCGCTTCGTGAGCTCGACGATCTCGGGGCCGGTCATCGCGCCCGGCACGGTCCTCGTCGCCATCGCCTGCACCTCGTGTCCTGGCAGCGTCGCGCGATGCGCGCGACGACATCGCGGCGAAGCCGCCCCCGCGGAGGCGGCCTCACCCTGTCACCGGTCTCGTCGCCCGCGCCCCCCCGCGCGGGCGACGGACGGCGCGTATTACACCACACGACAGGTCCCGCCGGAAGGCGGCGTCCACCTCGACGGCGCCGTCCGGGAGCCGCTGTCGCGATCCGGGCTACCATGGCGCGGATATGTGGACGCCGACCCGAGAGCGGCGCGGCCGGCGTGTCCGGCTGGCGACGCTCGCCCCGGTCGCCCTCGTGGCGCTCCTGGCCGCGACGCTCCCCGGCCCCGTCGTCGGGACCGCGGCCGCCGCAGGCGTCCGTGGCGCGTCGATCGTCACCGGGTTCACCCCGGACACGACCGAGCAGATCGCTCCCTCCGTCACGCACCAGGCCGGCCGGATCACGACGGACGGGGCCGGCGGCCAGGCCGTCCATGTCGTGACGGCGCGGGCAGGCGACCCCTCGGTCCACGTGGAGGCGAGCCTCGCCAACGGCGAGGCTGTCGGCCGCGCCACGGTCACGGCGCAGGCACACGCGGCCTCGTCGGACGGCAACCGCGTCATCGCCGCGATGAACGCCGACGTCTGGGCGGGCTACGCGTCCCCCACGCAGGACGCCCCCAACGGGGTCCACGTCCAGGACGGGGAGCTGATGATCGCGAGCACGGACCACCGCCCCGCGTTCTCCGTGGATGCGTCGGGCCGGGCGACGATCGGCACGGTGCAGGCCTCGTTGACGGCCACCGGTGCCGACGCGGTCCCGCACCCGATCAGCCGCCTGAACCAGTTCCGTCGGCCCGGAGAGGTCGCGATGTACACCTCCCGCTTCGGGCCGAAGACGCCCGCCGAGGGCACCGGCGTCGAGGTGGTCCTCGGCGGTCTCGCCGGCCCGCTCGCGCTCGGCGCCACCGTCCCGCTGACGGTCGTCGAGACCCGGCCCGCGGGCTCGCGGCCGATCGCGGGGGACCAGGTCGTGCTCAACGGCCCGAAAGGCACGTTCCTCGACGACCTGACCACGGGGACGTCGCTGACGATCACGACCGGGATCACGCCGGGCTTCGAGCCTGCGCGGCAGCTGGTCACGGGACCGCAGACCCTCGTGACGGGCGGCGCCCTGAACATCTCGTCCTGGCCGGCGTCGGCGAACCGCGCGGACCCGCGCTCCGCGATCGGGATCACGGCGGCCGGCGACGTCATCTTCGTGACCGTGGACGGCCGCCAGTCGCCGTACAGCGCGGGCGTCAACGACCAGGAGCTCGCGCAGCTCCTGCTGTCGCAGGGCGCAGTCGACGCCATCGGCTTCGACAGTGGCGGATCCACCCAGCTCGACGTCCGCGAGCCGGGCGACGTCGAGGCGTCGGTCGTGAACAGGCCGTCGGATGGAGTGGAGCGCCCGGTCGCCAACGCGATCATGCTCGTGAGCTCGACCCCGACCGGGCCGCCGTCCCAGCTCGTCGTTCGGCCACCGACGAGCACCCTCTACGTCGGAGAGAAGGTGTCGTTCGTGGCCAGGGCCATGGACTCGGCGTTCAATGGCGTGCCCGTCCCGGCGGGGTCGGCCACGTGGACGCTCGTCTCCGGCCCGGGCTCGCTGTCGCCCGATGGCGTGTACTCGGCCGTGGACCTGGGCGCGGCGGCGATCTCCGTGAGCGCGATCGGCCTCACCGCTCAGCTCCCGGTCACGATCGCGCCGGACACGGTCGCGCCCGTCATGCAGGACGCTCCCGTGTCGCGCCTCACGGCCCAGACGACGCTCACGGCGACGTCGGTGCCACTGACCGTCTCGTGGCCGGCGGCCACGGATCGGGGGACCGGGGTCGCACGGTACGACGCCCAGGCGAGCGCGGATGGCGGCACGACGTGGACGGACGTGACCGTCGCGGATCCGACGAAGCCGGTCGCGCTCGTGTACGTCGTGCCCGGCGACATCGCGCGCGTCCGCGTGCGCGCCGTCGACCGCGCCGGCAACATCGGCGACTGGGCGCAGGGGCTCCGGTACCGCGTGATCGCGTACCAGGACTCGTCGTCGAAGATCGCGTACCACGGGACGTGGAAGACGTCGAAGTCGGCGCCGCTCTTCGGCGGCTCCCTCCGCTACACGCTGAAGAAGGGCGCCACGGCCACCTTCGCCTTCAGGGGGAGCCAGGTCGCCTGGGTCTCCATGAAGGGTCGGGACCGCGGCGCGGCGAAGGTCCTCATCGACGGCAAGGCGGTGGCGACGGTGGATGACCGCGCCTCCGCGACGGCCGTCCGGCGGATCGTCTACGCGAAGCTCTTCACCGGCACGGGGCGCCACGAGATCGAGATCCAGGCGGTCGGGACGCCGGGCCGGCCGCGCGTGGACCTTGACGTCCTGCTCGTCGTGGTCCCCATCGCAGGCTGACGCGCCGCCACGTGTCCCGGACGGGACGAGGGTGTACCGTGTCGCCCTGATCGACGCGGGAGAGCTGCGGGCGAGCGCCCGGCAGGCGGCGACTCCCGGCCTTCGCGGAGGGAACGGATGCCCCGGATCGTGCGCGGCGCGCTGCTCCAGGCGACCTGGACGGGCGACAAGGAATCGATGATCCAGAAGCACGAGCGGTACGCGCACGAGGCTGCGGCGCAGGGCGCGAAGCTCATGCTGTTCCAGGAGCTCTTCTACGGGCCGTACTTCTGCCAGGTGCAGGACGCCGAGTACTACGGCTACACGGAGCTGATCCCCGACGGCCCCACGACGAAGCGCATGCAGGCGCTCGCGCGGGAGACCGGGATGGTGCTCGTCGTGCCGATGTACGAGGAAGCCAGCGAGACGCCAGGCGTCTACTACAACACCGCGGCGGTCATCGACGCCGACGGCACCTACCTGGGCAAGTACCGCAAGACGCACATCCCGCACGTGAAGGGCTTCTGGGAGAAGTTCTACTTCCGGCCGGGGAACCTCGGCTTCCCTGTCTTCCAGACCGCCGTGGGCCGCGTGGGCGTGTACATCTGCTACGACCGGCACTTCCCGGAGGGCGCGCGCGCCCTCGGCCTCAACGGCGCCGAGATCGTCCTCATCCCGTCGGCCACGAGCCGGGGCCTCTCCGAGTACCTCTGGCGCGTGGAGCAGGTCAGCCATGCGATGGCGAACGGCTACTTCGTCGGCACGATCAACCGCGTCGGCAAGGAGCCCCTCGGCGACGATGACTTCTACGGCCAGAGCTACTTCTGCGACCCGCGCGGCCAGTTCGTGGGCCCGGTGGGCAGCCCGTACGACGAGGAGCTGATCCTCCGCGACATGGACCTCGACCTCGTCACCGAGGTCCGCCAGACGTGGCAGTTCTACCGCGACCGACGCCCCGAGCTGTACGGCGACCTCGTCAAGCCCTGACCAAGCCGGAGGCCGAGCCCATGGAGTTCGGGTTCACCCTCAAGCCGGACCACTCGATCGCACGACATGTCGACCTGACCCGCCGGGCCGAGGCGGCCGGCTTCGCCTACGGCTGGGTCTTCGACAGCCACGTCCTCTGGCGCGAGTCATACACGCTCCTCACGCTCATGGGGTCTGCCACGGAGCGGATGCGACTGGGCACCTGCGTCACGAACCCGGCGACACGGGAGCCCACGGTCACCGCGAGCGCACTCGCCACGCTCCAGGAGATCACCGGCGGCCGGATGGATCTCGGGATCGGGCGCGGCGACAGCTCGCGGCGCGTCCTTGGCAAGGCGCCCACGTCCATGGCGGTCCTCGAGGAGGCGGCGATCGTCATCCGCGACCTCGCCGAGGGACGCGCCGTGGAGTACGAGGGCGCGTGGGTGGAGCTCACCTGGGCGCCGCGCGGATACCGCCTCCCGTTGTGGATCGCCGGGTACGGCCCCCGCGCGATGGACCTCGCTGGCCGGATCGCGGACGGGATCATGCTCCAGTTCGCGGACCCCGACCTCATCGAGTGGCTCGTGGGCCAGGTGCGCGCGTCCGCGAGGAAGGCGGGGCGCGACCCGGACGCCATCCGCGTGATGGCCGCAGCGCCGGCGCACGTCGCGCGCGAGGACGTGGCGCGCGAGCGCGTTCGGTGGTTCCCCGCCCTCGTGGGGAACCACGTGGCGGACCTCGTGAATCGGTATGACCCGGCGGACCTGCCGGAGTCGCTCACCGGCTACATCCGCGAACGGCGCGGCTACGACTACCTCCACCACGCGGAGGTGGGCTCCAGCAACGCCGCGTTCGTGAGCGACGAGATCACCGACCGGTTCTCGATCATCGGCGATCCGGCGGCCCATGTCGCCAGGCTGAGGCGGCTGGCGGCGGCGGGCGTCGACCAGTTCAACCTCTACCTGATGAACGGCGACGAGGAGGAACAGCTCGAGATCTACGGTCGAGAGGTGATCCCCGCGCTCGCCGCGTCCGCCTCCTGAGGCTGCCGACCCGGCCGCCGCTTCGTGCGCTGGCTCCGCTGTAGCGGCGCGTGGTCATCGCCGGCATCGTCCCCCGCCGCCGGCATGATGAGATTCCTCACATCTTCCCGGACTTCAGCGGGATTTCAGGACTTCTGCCGCGGGCTGCGGCTAGCCTTCCGCAATGACCTCGCAACGCCCTCCCGCGCCTGCGCCCCGGCCCGACCCTCGTCGGCTCGTGACCGGCGCGAAGCTCGCCACCATCGTCGCCTCCGCCGTCGGGTTCGGCGCCATCGCCGGGCTCGTGCTCTCGAATCCGATCGGGGCCTCCGCCACGAACGCCGCGAAGGGCGGATCAGCGACCACGATGCGGCAGGTGCCCGTGCCGACGCCCGCGTCGGACTTCTTCGCGGTCCCGCCCGGCTTCGCACAGCCTCCGATGATCCGCGGCGGGACGTCCGGAGGGTCGCCCGGAGGGTCGTCCGGAGGCCAGGGGGGCTTCGGGAACCAGGGCGGCTTCTCCGGTCAGGGCGGCTTCGGGAACCAGGCGCCCGCCCTGCGCTCGGGCGGGTCGTGACCGGTTCGCCTTCGGCGACTCCGACGGTCGCCACGCCCCGAGGGATGGCCCGTGTCAGCTTCCGCGCGATGGGAACGGACGTGGACGTCCTCGTTCCCGCGGGCATGGAACCGTCCGCGTCGATCGCCAGGGACATGTTCGCCGCCTGGGAGCGACGGTGCTCGCGGTTCGACCCGGACAGCGAGCTGTCCCGGCTCAATGCCGCCCCGGGCTCACCGGTCGTCGTCACCTCCGCGCTCTTCGACGCGATCGCGACCGCGATGAGCGCGGCGGAGGCCACCGACGGCATCTTCGACCCCACCGTCCTCCACCGGGTCGAGGAGCTCGGCTACGACCGGACCTTCGCTCAGGTCGCCCCGAGCGGACCGGCCGACGAGGCGGTGACGCGACCGTGGACCGGCGCGTGGCGCGAGGTCCGGCTCGACCGTGCATCGCGGACCGTCGAGCTGCCGCGCGGCGTGGGGCTGGACCTCGGCGGGATCGCGAAGGGCATGGCGGTCGACGCGTCGCTCGAGGCGCTCATCGGCGCCGGCGTCACCCCGGCAGCCGTCGACGCGGGCGGCGACCTCGCCGTCGTTGGGACGCCGCCCGGGCTCAGCGACTGGCTCATCGCCATCGACACGAACGACGGCGGGCATGTCGTGGCGCTGCCCCATGGCGCCCTGACGACCTCGTCGACCGCGCGGCGGCGCTGGACGCGCGGCGATCGCGACGTCAACCACCTCGTCGACCCGCGGACCGGTGCGCCGGCCGCGACCGGCATCACGTCCGTGACGGTCTCCGCGCACCGGTGCGCCCAGGCAGAGGTCGCCGCCAAGACCGCCCTCCTCCTCGGACCGGAGGAGGGCGCCGCGTTCCTCCGCCATGCGGGCCTCAGCGCCCTCATCGTGGACGACGCGGGAGCCCGCCATCGGATCGGCCGATGGATCGAGCCGGGAGTGGCGGACCCGCCCCCCGCCACCGGCCGGATCGACCTCGCAGGCGGGGCCATGACAGGAGATCCCGTTTCATGACGGACCTGAGCCAGATCACGTGGACGGTCGCCCGGGCGGGCGGCTTCCTCGCGTACGGCCTCCTCACCGCCTCGGTCGTCTTCGGCCTGGCCCTCAGCCTCGGCTGGCGGACGCGCCGGTGGACGCGCTTCGTGACGACCGAGACGCACCGGTTCGTCACGCTCGTCGGCCTCGTCTTCATCGTGATCCACGGCGCGGCTGTGTTCCTCGACCCGTTCATCGGGTTCACCCCGCTCGAGGTCCTCGTGCCGGGCCTCAGCCACTACCGGCCGATCTACGTGGCGCTCGGGATCGTCGGCGGCTACCTCGCGATCGCGATCTGGGCGAGCGAGTACCTCCGTCCGCGCATCGGCTACCGCTGGTGGCGCCGGTTCCACGTGCTGGCCTTCGTCGCGTGGGCGCTCGCGACGCTCCACGGGATCGCGACCGGGTCGGACACGCGCACGCCGTGGGGCCTCGCGATCTACGCCGGGAGCGTGGCCCTCGTCGTCGGTCTCCTCGCGCTCCGCCTCCGCCCGAAGGGTGTCCTGCGACCCGCCGCGCTCGTCCGGCCGGCCGTGGCGGGCGTCGCCCTGGTGGCGGTCGCGGTGGCCGTGGGATGGACGTGGAGTGGGCCGCTCCAGCCCGGCTGGAACGCAGTGGCGAACGGTGGCCGGGGCAGCGGCGCCACGGCCGCCTCCGCCGCAGCCTCCACGGTCGCGTCCACGGCGACGAACGCGCAGAAGCCGGCACCGCTCGCAGCCGGGGCGTTCCAGTCGGACATCGCGGGCTCCGTGCAGCAGAGCGCCGACGGCGCCACGCTGTTCATCGACGCGACGCTCGGGTCCACGCCGGGCGGGCGGTTCCAGCTCCAGGTGCCGGCCACGGTGCAGGCCGGCGCGAGCGGCACCTTCCGGCTCATGACGGGCGCCGGAGCGACGTGCATCGGGACCGTGACCAGCATCCGCCGGGGACAGGTGATCACCCAGTGCGCCGACCAGGCCGGGGGAACGTGGACCGCGACGATCGCGGTCGCACTGGCCAACGACGGGTCCATCGTCGGGCGGATCACCGGACAGCCCGGGAAGGCCGGCTCGGCGGGCTGAACCGCGGCTCCGCGGTCCGTCGCCCGGTCCCCGTCCCTCGCCCGGCCGCCGAGCCGCAGCGTCCGACGGGGACTACCATCGCACGCGGGGATGGCGCGAACGATCATCGCGGAGGAGCTCGTCGATGCGGATGCTCATCAAGAACGGCACAGTCGTCACGTCCGAGGGGCGCCAGTCGGCCGATGTCCTCGTCGACGGCCGGACGGTCGCCGCGATCGTCGCACGACCCGTCGGAGGATCCGGGCTCGCGGACAGGACGGGCGCCGCGCTCCTGGAGCTCGGGGCGGACGAGACCATCGACGCCGCGGGCAGGTGGGTGATCCCCGGGGCCATCGACACGCACACGCACATGGAGCTGCCGTTCGGCGGGACCTTCGCGAAGGACACGTTCGAGACCGGCAGCCGCGCCGCGGCGTTCGGCGGGACCACGACGATCGTGGACTTCGCCGTCCAGGCCAAGGGGAGGAGCCTCCAGGAAGGCCTCGACACGTGGATGGCCAAGGCCGACGGCAACGCCGTCATCGATTACGGCTTCCACATGATCATGAGCGACGTGAACGATGAGTCGCTCGCCGAGATGGACCGCATCGTGGACCAGGGCGTCCCGAGCTTCAAGCTCTTCACCGCCTACCCGGGCGTCTTCCTCAGCAGCGACGGCGAGATCCTCCGCGCGATGCAGCAGACCGCCGGGAATGGCGGCCTCATCCTCATGCACGCCGAGAACGGGCCGGCGATCGACGTCATCGCCAATGAGAACGCGGCGGCGGGCAACACCGACCCGATCTACCACGGGCTCAGCCGCTACCCCGGGTTCGAGGGCGAAGCGACGAACCGGGTCATCCGGCTCGCGGCGGCGGCCGGGGTCCCCGTGTACATCGTCCACCTGTCATCGCGCGATGCCCTCGATGCCGTCCGGTCCGCGCGGGGCCGCGGCGAGAAGGTCTTCGCGGAGACGTGCCCGCAGTACCTCTTCCTCTCCCTCGACGACCTCGGCAACGGCTTCGAAGGCGCCAAGTTCGTGTGCTCGCCGCCGCTGCGGACGAAGGACCACCAGGAGGAGCTCTGGACCGGCCTGGTCAAGGACGACCTCCAGCTCGTCGCGACCGACCACTGTCCGTTCGACTTCGCGGGCCAGAAGGAGCTCGGGCGCGGCGACTTCCGCAAGATCCCCAACGGCCTCCCCGCCGTCGAGGACCGCGTGGACCTGCTCCACGACGGCGGCGTCGCCGGCGGCCGCATCACGCCTGAGCGGTGGGTGGAGATCATCAGCACGGCGCCGGCGAGGATCCACGGCCTGTACCCGCGCAAGGGCACGATCGCCGTCGGGTCCGACGCGGACATCGTCGTCTACGACCCGGAGCGAGAGCACACGATCTCGGCGAAGACGCACCACATGGACGTCGACTACTCGTGCTACGAGGGCCGCGTCGTGAAGGGCGCGAGCGACTTCGTGATCTCCCGCGGCGAGGTCATCGTGAAGGACGGCGCGTTCATCGGGCCGAAGGGTCGCGGGGAGTTCGTGAAGCGCGACCGGGCCGACTGGGTCCGCAGGAACTAGATCGGGCCGAGCCAGCTTCCCACCGGGAGGAGCGCGAGGGGCCGGCCCGTGAGGGCCGGCCCCTCGACCGTTCGGACGCGACTCAGCTGCTGCCGGACGCCGCGGCAGCGTCGGGCGCGGGCTCCTCGGCCGCAGCTCGGGACCCGGACGCCGCGGCAGCGTCGGGCGCGGGCTCCTCGGCCGCAGCTCGGGACCCGGACGCCGCGGCCGC
>CAIYQJ010000174.1 GCA_903928275.1 uncultured Chloroflexota bacterium | reverse complement strand
GTGGAGCAGGCGACAGCGGAGGTGGCGATGGGCCCGACGGGATCGGAACCGAGCCCATCGCGCTCTGAGCCGGCCGGGCCGGGCGAAGCCGCGCCGGCGGCACCGGGCGAAGCCGCGCCGGCGGCACCGGGCGAAGCCGCGCCGGCCGCACCGGGCACCGCCCATGGCATCGGCTCCCATGGCGGTCGCGCCCTCGCCGATGAGCCCACCTCGCCCGCCGGGGGCGACGACTCCGTCATCGTCCACCGACCGGGCTACCCGTCGCGCCGCCTGGAGACCGTTCCCGGCATCGGCGGCGAGCGCCCCGCGCGCGACCCGGCCGCGCTCGCCCGCGAGGCGGCCGAGCGACTGCGCGCCCATGCGTGGCACCCGGACGGAGCCACGGAGGACACGTCGGACCTCGAGCGTGTCGCCGCGCTCGCCGCCGACCCGGCGACGCGCCTGTGGGTGGACATGCTCGACCCGAGCCGCTCGCTCGTGGCCGAGGTCGCGGCCGCGCTCGGGATCCATCCGCTCGTCGCCGAGGACATCGCCGAACGCGGGCAGCGCCCCAAGCTCGAGCTCACCGGCGACGTCGCGCACATCGTCGTCTACGCGCTCGCCTACGACGGCGGCGTCGGCGTGACCCCGTCCGAGATCGACCTCGTGCTCGGCCACCGCTTCGTCCTGACCGCGCACGAGGCGGCGTGGGACCCGCTCGAGGCACACCAGCTGCGCGGGGGCGCGGGACCGCTCCTCGCCGTCGGTCCCGACTACCTCGCGTGGGCGCTCATCGACTCGCTCGTGGACAGCTACTTCCCCATCTTCGACGGGATCGACGAGGACATCGACACGCTCGAGGACGAGGTCATCGCCAAGTCGGACAAGGAATCGCTGGCCCGGCTGTTCGAGCTGAAGCGGGCGCTCGTCGAGATCCGGCACGTCGTCTCGCCGATGCGCGAGGTCTTCAACCAGCTGACGAACCGCGAGCTGTCGCTCATCCAGCCCGAGACCACGCTCTACTTCCGCGACGTGTACGACCACCTGATCCGCCTGAACGACGAGCTCGACAGCTACCGCGAGCTCGCGTCGGGGATCCTCGACGTCTACCTCTCCACGATCAACAACAACCTCTCGCTCATCATGAAGCGGCTCACCGGCGTCACGGTCATCCTCGCCGGGATCGGGGCCGTGGGCGGCCTGTTCGGCATGAGCGAGGCGCGGAACATCCTCGGTGGGCAGGACGCGCAGGGCTTCTGGATCGTCGTCGGCGCCGTGCTCGTGTTCGCCGGGCTCGTCGCGGTGTTCCTTCGAAGGATCGACTGGATCTGACGGCGCGGCGGGCGGCGGTCAGGCGCACACGCGCGGCTTCGCGACCGGGTGCGCGTCGGCGTGCGTCGCAGGAGCCGAGCTGATCGGCTCCGCGCGGACGATCGTCACGAGCCCGGTGTGGCCGACGTACCCCGGCGGCGGACCCTCCGACGTCTGGAGGAACAGGTTCTCGCCGGTCGCGTTGAAGACCGTGTCCAGCGAGTCCTGGTGGCGGTAGACGTCGGTGATCTGGTAGAGGAAGACCATGTCGTCGCTCGTGTAGGCCTGGACCACCATCCCGACCATCGCCTTCCCGTCGTTCACCTGGGACGCAGTGAGGATCGGGAGGAACATCCCGTCCCGCGCGTGCGCGTACAGGAACGTCTGCCCGCCCAGGCCGGGCTGGCTCAGCGCCGGCAGGTACTCGGCCACGTCGCAGTACGGGAACGACTCGTTGGTGGGCGCGCGCACGACCGGCAGGTCGATCCCGAGGGCGGGCACCACGACGCGCGTGGCGACGGCGGTCCTCGGCGACGGCGTCGGCACCGTGGACGGAGCCGGCATCGCGGACGGGGACGATGCCGGGCCCACGGACGGGATCGGTTGCAGGGTGGGGAGCGGCCCGAACGACGGGATCGGTGAGGCGAGCGCGAGCGAGGGTGCCGGCGACGCGGCGGAGCCGATGATGGCGGGGTCCGTCCACGCCAGGAGCCCCGCGACGAGCATGGCGACCCCGCCCGCGATGAGCGCGGCGGGCAGGAGTCGGCTCAGGAGCCAGGCGATGAGGCGGCGCATCCGGTGGACCGTAGCATGGGTCCGGCAGCGGGGCCGCCCGTCGCCTGCAGGACCGCCGGGAGGCGACGCGGGTCATTCGGGGCCGCACGCTGTTACGCTCCGCGCATGGGTCCCCGCGCCTCTGTCCTTCTCGGCCTCGCCGTCGGCCTCGTCCTCGCCGCCCTCTGCGGCGCGGTGCTCATCTCGCTGGCGGCCGGCGGGACGGTGATCGTGACGCTCGCGCCCTCGGCGGCCGCGGCGCCGGCCGCCGTGCTCGCGACTCCCGGGCCGATGCCGTCTCCCGCGGCGACCGCGGCACCCGGGACGCCCGCGCCGTCGGCGACCGTGGGCGGAGCGATCGGCGACCCGGGCCCGGGCGCGAGCGGCCCCGCCTCCTCGGTGAACGTCGCCCCCGACAGCCCGGCCGCATCCGGCTCGCCCGGCGCGTCGGCGAGCCCGCCGTCCGCGACGCCGGTGACCCCGCCGCCCTCCCCGGTCACGGGCAGCCTGTTCGGGGTGGGCTCGCCCGCCCCGTCTCTCTCGGTGGAGCGGCTCGGCGGCGGCACGATCGACCTCGCGTCCCTGCACGGCAAGCCCGTGTGGGTCGCGTTCACCGGCTCGTACTGCCCGCCCTGCCGGGACGAGTACCCGGCCATGGAGTCCTTCGCCCTCCGCTACGCGGACACCGGGCTCGTGGTCCTGGCGGTCCACGTGAAGGACGATCCCGGGGCGGTCGCCGCCCTCACGCAGAAGCTCGGGATCACCTTCCCCATCGGCCTCGATCCCTCCGGCTCCGCGGCGCACGACTGGCGCGCCGTGGCACTGCCCATCCACTTCTGGGTCGACCGGGACGGCATCGTCCGCGCGGGTGCGCTCGGCGGCGTGGGGCCGGATGCCATGGCGGCCGGTCTCGCGACGATCCTGCCCGGGGTGCCGATCACGCCCTGACCGGGCCGCGGACCGGCCCGGCGCCGATCCGTCAGACCGGCCGTCAGACCGGGAGGAGCGACCGCGCCGCGGTCGTCGCCGCGTCGATGAGCGGGCCCGGCAGCAGGCCGATGAGGATCGTCATGGCGGCCGCGATCGCCAGCCCCACCCGGAGGAGCGCGCCGTGGGAGACGGCGGCCGGCTCGCCCTGCGGCTCGCGCATGTACATGTAGACCACGACGCGAAGGTAGTAGAAGGCCGCGACGATCGCGTTGAGGACCACCGCGAGCCCCAGGATCGGCGCGCCCGCCTGCACGGCGGACAGGATGATGAGCGCCTTCGCGAAGAAGCCGGCGGTCGGCGGGATCCCCGTCAGCGAGAGCAGGAAGAGCGTCATGAGGAGCCCCAGGAGCGGCTCGCGCCGACCGAGGCCGGCGAACGTGTCGAGCTGGCTGGTGACGCCCGGGCGCTTCTGGAGCGCGGCCACCACCGCGAACGCCCCGAGGTTCATGAACGCATACGCCACGGCGTAGAAGAGGACGGCCGTCAGGCCCTCCCCGGAGGGGTCGTTCGCGTACACCGCGAAGCCGACGAGGATGTACCCGGTGTGCGCGATCGACGAGTACGCGAGCATCCGCTTGACGTTCGTCTGGGAGACCGCGACGAGGTTGCCGAGCGTCATCGTGAGGACGGCGAGGACCGCGAGGACCGGCATCCAGTCGACGTGGACGGGGCCCAGCGCCTCGACGAAGAGGCGGAGCACGATGGCGATGGCGCCCACCTTGGGGCCGACGGAGAGGAACCCGGTGACCGGCGTCGGCGAGCCCTGGTAGGCGTCCGGCGTCCAGTAGTGGAACGGGACCGCCGCGAGCTTGAACGCGACGCCGGTCGTGAGGAGCGCCATGCCGAGGGCGAGCGCGGGCGACACGCCGTGCGCCGAGGCGAGGGCCGCCGCGACGCCATCGATCCGCGTGGTGCCGGTGATCCCCCAGATGTACGCGAGGCCGAACAGGAGGATCGCGCTCGAGAAGGAGCCGAGGAGGAAGTACTTGATGGCGCCCTCCGTCGAGAGCGCGTCGTGCTTCGCGAAGCCGGCCAGGAGGTAGCCGGGCAGGACCATGAGCTCGAGCGCGACGAACAGCACGAGCAGGTCGGAGCTCCCCGCGATGAGCATCGCGCCGGACATGGCGAACACGAGGACGGCGGCGTACTCCGCGACCGGCAGGTCGCGCGCGCCCAGGTAGTCGGGACCGAAGAGGACCGTGAGCGCCACGATCGCGACGAAGACGAGGTCCAGGTACGTCGCGAGCGGGTCCACCGTGTAGGCGCCGCCGAACGCGACACCCGACGCCTGGCCGGTCCTGACGAGCTGGTCGGTCCAGACGATGGCGATGGCGACGATCCCGAGCCCCACGAGCGCGACCGCGATCGCCGGCCGGCTCCGGCCGGGGGCGATCATGTCCACGCCGATGATCGCCACGGCGACCAGGAGGGCCGCGACGAGCGGGGCGATGATCGGGAAGTCGGTCCAGGTCATGACGTGCGCGCTGTGCTCCCCGTGCTACCGCAGGATCCCGGCGGTCGTGGCGCCGTGGACGGCCGCGAGGACGTCCCGGACGGATCCGTCGACGAGGCCGAGGATGAGCCCCGGGAACAGCCCCAGGACGACGACGAGCGCACCGAGCGGCGCGAGGGTGAGGATCTCGACGGGCGTGATGTCCGTGAGGTGGTGACCGAGGCCCTTGAGGAACTCGGAGACCGGCCCGAACGCGACCCGCTGCAGCATCCAGAGCAGGTATGCGGCCGCGAAGATCATGCAGAAGGTGGATGCCACCGCGACCCACGGGTTGTACGCCCACGACCCGACGAGGACGAGGAACTCGCCCACGAACCCGGAGAGCCCGGGCAGGCCCACGGACGCGAAGACGAAGAAGCCGAGGATGGCGGCGTAGACCGGGACCGGTGCGCCCAGGCCGCCCATCTTCGCGATGGCGCGATCGTGCGTCCGCTCGTAGATGACACCGACGAGGAGGAAGAGGGCGCCCGTGATGAGTCCGTGGCTGATCATCTGGAGGATGGCGCCCTGCATCCCCTGCTCGCGCCCGGCCACGCCGACCGGGATGAGGACGCTCGCGAAGATGCCGAGCGTCACGAACCCCATGTGGCTGACGGACGAGTACGCCACGAGCTTCTTCAGGTCCGGCTGGCGCAGCGCCACGATCGCGCCGTAGAGGATCGCGATGATCGACAGCACGATGATGAGCGGGGCGAAGCTCACGGCCGCGTCGGGGTAGAGCGGGATCGCGAACCGGATGAACCCATAGCCGCCGAGCTTGAGCAGGACGCCGGCGAGGATGACCGACCCTGCCGTGGGTGCCTGGACGTGGGCGTCCGGCAGCCACGTATGGAACGGGAACATGGGCACCTTGATCGCGAAGGCGAGGAAGAACGCGAAGAACGCGAAGCCCTGGAGGGTGGCGTCGAAGCCGTGGGCCTTGAGGGCGAAGAAGTCGAATGCCCCGGTCCAGGAGCCGGTCGCGAGCTGGTACGTGTAGGCCGTCGCGAGGATCGCGAGGAGCATGAGCAGTGATCCGACGAGCGTGTACAGGACGAACTTCATCGTGGCGTAGATGCGGTTCGCGCCGCCCCAGATCCCGATGATGAGGTACATCGGGACGAGGACGACCTCCCAGAAGATGTAGAAGAGGAAGAGGTCGAGCGCGACGAAGACCCCGAGCATCCCCACCTCGAGGATGAGGAAGGAGATCATGAACTCCTTCACCCGCTCCTTGATGGGCCCGAAGCTCGCGAGGATGCTGATCCACGTGAGCGTGGTCGTGAGGACGACGAGGGCGACGGAGAGCCCGTCGACGCCGACCTTGTACTGGATCCCGAACGCGGGGATCCAGTCCGCCGTCTCGCCGAACTGGAAGCCGCCGATGCTCGGCAGGTACGCGACGAGGATGACGAGCGAGACGACCCAGGCCGCGAGGGCCGTGAGCAGCGCGAGCGCCTTGACGGCACGCTCGAAGCGGCGCGGCACGAACGCGATGAGCAGCGCGCCGGCGAGCGGCAGGAAGACGACGATCGAGATGATCGGGATGCCGGCGAGGTCGATGTGCATCTCGGCCGCCCCTACCGCGCAGCCAGCGCGAGGTACGCGCCGGCCATGACCACGAGGCCCATCGCGATGCCGAGGGCGTAGTTCTGGACGCGCCCGGTCTGGACGCGCCGCAGCCCCTGGCCGGCGCCCGACACGACCGTGCCCACCTCGTTGACGGTCCCGTCCACGACGCGGACGTCGAACCAGACGAGCGCGTCAGCGAGGCGTCCGCCGACCCGGATGAAGAGGAGGTCGTACAGGTCGTCGAACCACCACTTGTTCAGCGAGGCGCGGTACAGGAAGCGCGTCACGCCGTTCGCCGCGGTGACGCGCTCCACCGTCGACGGGCGAGTGCCCGTGCGGAAGAACCCGAAGAGCCACGCGCCCACGACCGCCCCCAGGGTGGCGGCGGTGACGCTGATGACGATGAGCACCCCGTCGATGCCGAACAGCTGGTACTCCGGGACCGTCCGGGCGAGTGTCTCCTCCGCGGGCGCGAAGACCGGCGCCAGCCAATCCATGATGCGCGAGGCGCCGAGCGGGAGACCGAGGTACATCCCGATGAAGACCGAGGGGACCGCGAGGAGGACGAGCGGGAGGAGCATCGTCGACGGGCCCTCGTGGATATGCTCCCAGATGGACCGGACGTAGGCAGAAGGCGAGCCGTAGAACGTCTTCCCCATGAGCCGGAACATGTAGAACGCGGTCATGATCGCCACGACGAGGCCGATGCCGAACACCCAGAGGTATCCGGACGTGAAGCTCTCGCCGAGGATGGCGTCCTTCGAGAAGAAGCCAGCCAGGGGCGGGATGCCGGAGAGCGCGAGCGTCCCGATGAGCATCGTCGCGTGGGTGATCGGGATCTTCTTCCGCAGGCCGCCCATCTTGTTCATGTCCTGCTCGTCCTCCACCGCGTGGATGACCGAGCCCGAGCCCAGGAAGAGCAGGCCCTTGAAGAAGCCGTGGGTCATGAGGTGGAAGATGGCGGCCGTCCAGGCCCCCACGCCGAGCGCGGCGAACATGTAGCCCAGCTGCGAGAGCGTCGAGTACGCGAGGACGCGCTTGATGTCGTTCTGCGTGAACGCGATCGAGGCGGCCAGGATCGCCGTGAAGATCCCGATCGACGCGACGATGACCATCGCCTCCGGGGCGTGGGCGAAGATCACCGAGGTCCGGGCGACGAGGTAGACACCGGCGTTCACCATCGTCGCCGCATGGATGAGGGCGGAGACCGGCGTGGGGCCCTCCATCGCGTCCGGAAGCCAGACGTGGAGCGGGAACTGCGCGCTCTTGCCGGCCGCGCCGCAGAACAGGAGCAGCGCGATGACCGTGATGAACGGCTGGTCCAGCGTCCCGATGCGCGCGTTGACATCGGCGATGTTGAGCGTCCCGAGCGCGACCCAGAGCGCCATGAGCCCGAGCGCGAAGCCCACGTCGCCGACGCGGTTGACGATGAACGCCTTCTTCGACGCGAGGGCCGCGGCCGGTCGCACGTACCAGAACCCGATGAGGCTGTAGCTCGAGAGGCCGACGAGCTCCCACGCGGCGAAGACCACGAGGAAGTTGTCCGCGAGGACGAGCAGGAGCATGGAGAACATGAAGAGGTTCAGGTAGGCGAAGAAGCGCCACCGGGCCCCGTCGTGGGACATGTACCCGACGCTGTAGAGGTGGACGAGCATGCCGATCGTCGTCACGACGATGAGGAGGCACGCGGTGAGGTTGTCGACGTGGAACCCGATGTCGATGCGGAACGCGCCGGCGGGGATCCACTCCCACAGCTTCACGTTCGCGCCGTCCGCCCCATAGCCGCCCGTCAGCTGCGTGAAGACCACGCCCATCGCGATGGCCCAGCTCGCGATCACGAGCAGGAGCGGGAGGAGGAACGCGAACCGCCCGATCCGGCGACCGAGGAGCGCGGTGAACGCGAACCCGAAGATCGGCAGCGCCGGGATGAGCGGGATGAGCTGCTCGTTCATGCCCGCCGCCTACTGCCGCATCGCGTCGTACTCGTCGACGAGCGGCGTGCGGCGGTTGCGGTAGATCGCGATGACGATCGCGAGGCCCACGGTGGCCTCGGCCGCGGCGACGGCGATGACGATGAGCGCGATGACCGACGCGTGATCCTTCAGGGCCGGGATGAACGCCCCGAACGCGAGGATCGTGAGGTTGACCGCGTTCACCATCAGCTCGATGCACATGAGCATCGAGATCGCGTTGCGGCGGGCGAGGAAGCCGAACGTCCCGATCGCGAAGAGCATCGCGGAGAGGATGAGGTAGGCGTCCAGGCTGTTCGCCATCAGTCGCGGACCTCGTCCCGCTTCGCGAGGAAGATCCCGCCGATGACGGCGGCGAGGAGGAGGACGCTCACGGCCTCGAAGGGAAGCGTGTAGTCGCTGAAGAGCAGGCGCGCGACGGCGTCCGTGGTGCTCTGGACGCGGACGGCGACCGCGCCCCAGTCCGTGGCGGCCACCACCGCGGCGAAGATGACGACGAGCACGACGGCCGCGAGCGCGGCGGCCCACCACTGGGTCTGGAAGACGAGGCGGGCCGGGCCGGCCTTCGTCTGCGTGAGCATGATCGCGAAGAGGACGAGGACGCTGATCGCGCCGATGTACACGAGGACCTGCGCGGCCGCGAGGATCGGCGAGCCGAGGAGCACGTAGAGGCCGGCGAGCGACCCGAAGCACACGATCATCGCCAGGCCCGACCGGATGATGTCGCGGAGCGTGACGACGAGCAGCGCCGACCCCAGCATCACGGCCGCGAACAGGACGAACAGCACGTCGTCCCACGAGGCCCCGATGATCGGGATCGTCTCCGGTATCGACACGAACGCCTTCTCCCTCACTCCTCGTCGACCGCGGCGCGCCGCGCTCGGCTATCCCCGGCCCGCCGGACCTCCGGCGTGACCGGTCCCCCCTCCGTCCCGGGGGCCATTGTGGCCGTTCCCGTTCCCGCTCGCGATGCCGGCGGGCAGGACCGGCAGCAGCCTGTCGGGCCGGATCTCCCGGCCCTGCGCGAGCGCCCGCTCGGCCCAGTCGCGCTCGCGACGCACGTAGGTCATCTCCGTCTCGCGGTCCACGGCCGCGATCGCGATGAGGTCGATCATCGGCTCGGCGCGACTCGTGTGGGCGAGCTCGAAGTCGGGGCCACAGCGCAGCGCGTCGTATGGGCACGCGTCCACGCAGATGCCGCAGAGGATGCAGCGGCTCTCGTCCACGTCGTACTTCTCGAGGATCCGCGGCTTGGGCATGAGCGCGCCCGTGGGGCACGTCTCCGCGCACCGCCCGCACGACACGCAGGGGGTGTCATTGAGGCTCATGTCGAGCGGCGTCGTCACGAGGGTGTCGAAGCCGATCCGCATGAAGTCGTAGCAGGCGGCGCCCACGACCTCCGAGCAGACCTGCGCGCACCGGCCGCAGTCGATGCACCGGGCCGGCTCGCGGAGGATGAACGCGTGGCTGTCGTCGCGCACGTAGTCGTGATTGACGCCCGTGAACCGGTTCTCGGTGACGCTCCGGAACCCGGCGCCGCGGTCGTGCTCGGGCTCCAGCGACTTGAGCGTGGTGCCGTACTCGATCCCCAGGCGGCGCAGGTCGCAGAACCCGATCGCCTCGCACGTGCACTGGAGGCAGCGGGTGCTCTCGGCGACGGCCTCCTCGATCGAGTACGGGATCTCGTACTCGATGTAGCTCGTGTTGCGGGCCTCGGCCGGCATGGCGTGCATCCGGATCCGCGGCTCCTTCACCTCGCTGGTGAACGGCACGATGCTGAGGAACTCCGGCTGCGGCTCGGCGAGCGTCTGGCGCGTCCGGATCGCCGACAGGTCCAGGCCCTGCAGGTACGCGTCGACGGCATACGCGCTCCGCCGCCCGTCGGCGATCGCCTGGACGACCGTCTGGGCGCCCATCCGGACGTCGCCGGCGCCGAAGACACCGGGGCGGCCGGTCTCGAACGTGACGGCGTCCGCGCGCAGGCGGCGCTGCTTCGTGGCGGCGGTCCCCTCGTTGCCGGGTCCCATCCACGAGAGGTCGGGGCCCTGGCCGATGGCGAGGAGGACGCGGTCGCACGGGATGACGAACTCGGTGCCGGGCGCGGGCTCCGGGCGGCGGCGGCCGGATGCATCGGGCGCGCCGAGCTGCATCCGGATGAACTCGACCCCGGTGAGGTTCCCGTCGTCGCCGACGATGCAGCGCGTGGGGCCGGCCTGGAAGATGGCGGTGACGCCCTCCTCGATCGCCTCGTGGACCTCGCTCGCCGCGGGCATGTCCTTCATGTCGCGGCGGTAGACGAGCGTGACCTCGGATGCGCCCTGGCGGACGGAGGTCCGCGCGCAGTCCATGGCGGTGAACCCGCCGCCCACGATGACGGCTCGCGTGCCGCGGTGCCCCGGGTACTCGAGGCCGAGCGTGGCGATCTTGAGGTACTCGAGGCCGTCGATGACCCCGCCGGCCTCTTCGCCCGGGATCCCGAGCTTGTTCGTGTCGTAGCAGCCGATCGCGAGGACGACGGCATCGAAGCCCCCGTTCTGCAGGTCGTCGAGGCTGAAGTCCTTCCCGAGCTCCTTCCCGCACTCGAAGCGGCCGCCCAGGCGCGTGATCGACTCGTACTCCCTGGCGAGGACGGACTCCTTCGGGAGCCGGTACTCCGGGATGCCGTAGCGGAGCATCCCGCCGGGCTGCTCGTCGCGGTCGAAGATGGTCACGTCGTGGCCGGCGATGAGCAGGTAGTAGGCGGCGGAGGCGCCCGCCGGCCCGGACCCGATGACCGCCACGCGCTTCCCGGTCTTCGGCTGCAGCTCGAACGGGACCGGGGGATCGACGCCACGCTCGGTCATCTCCCGCAGGACCTGGTCGCCGGCGTAGCGGTGGCTGTCGCGGATGGCGATCGCCTCGTCCACCTCGTCGCGGCGGCAATGCGTCTCGCAGGGCGCCGGGCACACCCGCCCCAGGACGCTGGGGAACGGGATCGTCCGCTTGAAGATCCGCGTGGACTCGCGCCACTCGCCCTCGGCGTTGGCCTTGAGGAAGCCCGGGATGTCGATGTGGCTGGGGCACTTGTTCTGGCAGGGCGGCAGGCAGTACGCGTTGTGGTCGCTGAAGATGAGCTCGAGGTTGGTGGCGCGGAGACGGCGCAGCTCCTCGGTCTGCGTCTCCACCTTCATGCCGTCCTCGGCCGCCCGCGAGCACGAGATGGGCGGATGCTCCTCGCCCTCCACGTCCACGACGCACATGCGGCACGCCCCGAACCCGGGGAGCTTGGGCTCGTAGCAGAGCGTGGGGATCTCGATCCCGTTGTCGCGGCAGACCTCGAGGATCGTCTGGCCATCGCGGCCCTCGAGGACGCGGCCATCCACCTCGAGGCGGATGGCCGCCGCGGACAGCGGCCTCTGCGGCGCCTGCGTCGTGAGGAGCCGCTCGGCGAGGGCGCCGGCGTCGGCATCGGTGGGGCGGACGATGAGGTCGGTCATGCGGCGGTCCTCAGGTGGCTGCCGCGCCGGACGCGACCGCGATCGGGCGGCAGACGCCGGCGGGGCACGCGCTGCGGATCTGGTGCTCGTCGAGCTCGTCACGGAAGTAGCGCAGGACGGTGGTGAGAGGCCGCGTGGCGCCACGTTCGTGATCGCACAGCGCGCTCGCGACGATGTCCGCGGACAGGTCCGCGAGCAGGACCGGATCCGTGGGACGCGCGTGCCCGGTGACGGCGCGCTCGCCGATCTCCGCGAGGCGGCGCAGGCCGATGCGGCAGGGGATCGTCTTGCCGCATGCCTCGTCCGCGCAGAACCGCGTGAGGAGCGTGGCAAGGTCCACGACGCACGTTCGCTCGTCGGCCACGAGGATGGAGCCGGACCCCGCGCTGGCGCCGACCTCCCGGAGCGCCGTGAACGTGTAGCGCGTGTCGAGCTCGCGCGGCGGCAGGATCGCTCCGGCCGGGCCGCCCACGACGACGGCCTTGAGCCGGTACGACGAGGCGAGGCCGCCCGCGAGGTCCACGATCTCCCGGAGCGGCGTGCCGGTGGGGACCTCGGCCACGCCCGGGTCCGTGACGGCGCCCGCGACCTGCACGAGGACCGTTCCCGGCGCGTCCGGGTCGCCGATCGCCGCGTACGCCTCGGGGCCGTTCACGAGGATCCACGGCACGGCCGCGAGCGTGACGACGTCGTTGACGACGGTGGGCCGGTCGAAGAGCCCGCGCTCCGCCGGGTACGGCGGCCGCTGCTCGGGCTGGCCCCGTTTCCCCTCGAGCGCCCTGAGGAGGACCGTCTCCTCGCCGAGCATGTAGGCGCCCTGCACCGGGCGGACGCTCACCGCGATGTCGGCACCGCTGCCGAGCACGTCCGTGCCGATGTGACCCGCGTCGGTGGCGCGCTCCACGGCCAGCCGAAGGCGGCGGATCGCCTCGCCGTACTCGGCTCGGACCGCGATGATCGCCTCGGCCGCGCCCACGGCGAACGCCGCGATGGCGGCGCCCTCCACGACCGCGTACGGTCGCTGCTCCATGAGCGCCTGGGCGACGCGCGTGCCGGGGTCCGCCTCGTACCCGTGCGCCACGACGTACCGCACGTCCGCCGGCGTCGTGGCGCAGGTGTGCCACTTCTCCGCCGTGGGATAGCCGCCGCCGCCGCGCCCGCGGAGGCCCGAGACGCGGAGCTCGGCGATGGTGCCGGTCCGGCCGTGCCCGCGGATCGCCCGTGCCAGCCCGGCGAACGCGCCCGCGCGCACGGCGGCGTCGAGGTCCGTGGGGTCGTCCGCGCCGAACCCCGCGGTGAGGACACGCGGCCAGGACGGGGGCGTGGCGAGCAGTCGCGTCATGCGCGCGGTCCCGCGGCGTCGCCGGTCCGCGCGTTCCCGGGGGCCGGCCGCGGACCCATCCCGAGCGCCGCGTCGAGCGCGGATAGGAAGCTCGCCTCCGATGGCCGCCGGTCGGCGGCCGCGAGCGCCGGATCGCCGTCCGCGGGCGGCGCGAGCCGGAACTGCCGGTAGTAGCTCGCGGTGCCGTACACCATGGCGTACCACGCCCCGGTCGCGAAGCTGATGTGCCGCAGAGCGGCGACCGGGAGGTACCCGTACGCGGCCTGCGTCTCCTCGAGGATCCCGAGCATGTGCGCCGGGTCGTGGTCGTGCGCCACGAGGACCGCGGAGACGGGCCCGAGGTCCACCTCCGCGAAGCTGGCGAACGCCGCGTCCGGGACCGGGCGCCCGGAACGGCGGAGCGCCGCCTCCTCGCGCCGTTCGCCGTATGTCTCGGCGGGGCCCCAGTGGACGTTGTACCGGCCGCGCGTGTCCACGCCGCCCATGTCGATGCACTCGATGGGGCACGCCTGGGCGCACTGGAAGCACGTCTCGCACTTCAGGTGGCCGTTCTCGTCGTGGAGGAGCTGGAGCCGGCCGCGGTTCCTCGGGGCGATCTCCGGGCGCACTTCCGGGTACCGCACGGTGGCCTTCGGCTCGAAGAACCGGCGGAACGTGAGGGCCATCCCGCGGACGATGCCGGACCCGGGCACGGTGCTCATCGCCGGGTCCTCACTTGCTCACGATCGTGATCGCGGCGGCGGTCACGAAGATGTTGAGGAGCGCCGCGGGCAGGAGCCACTTCCACGCGAAGCCCATGAGCTGGTCGATCCGGACACGCGGCAACGTGGCCCGCATCCAGATGAAGAGGAAGACGAAGGCGTACGCCTTGGCGAAGAACCAGAAGAGGCCCACGACCCAGTCGAAGCTGACGAACGCGTAGCCGATCACGAGTCCGACGGCGACGACGTTGAAGAGGATGAACCCGATGACGAGCGCCTGGAGCGTGGTGATCTTCGAGCTCAGCCAGAACGGAGCCGCGAGGATGAGGGTCCCGACGACCGGCAGCGCCGCGATCCCGAGGAGGAGGCCGACGCCGAGCCCCAGGGGATCCAGGCTGGGCATCGTCACGGCGAACGGCCACGCGATCGGTGCCGTCCAGCCGCCGAGGAAGAACGTGACGAGGAGCGCCGACACGATGAAGACGTTCACGTATTCGGCGAAGAAGAAGAACCCGAACCGCATCCCCGAGTACTCGGTGGCGAACCCGCCGACGAGCTCGGAGTCCGCCTCCGTGAGGTCGAACGGCGTCCGGTTGGCCTCCGCAGTCCCGGCGATGAAGAAGATGAGGAACGCGAGCGGCTGCTTCCAGATGTTCCAGTCGAGGAACGAGCCGGACTGGCCCAGGACCAGCTGGTTCAGGCTCATCGTCCCGGCGAGGAGGACGATCCCCACGAGCGAGAGGGTGAGCGGGATCTCGTAGCTCACCATCTGCGCCGCCGACCGGAGCCCGCCGAGGAGCGAGTACTTGTTGAAGCTGGACCAGCCGGCCATGAGGAGGCCGACGACCGTGAGGCCGCTCATCGCGAACAGGTAGAGCAGGCCGATGTTCAGGTCCAGGCCGAAGAGGCCGGGCGCGAACGGGATGACGAGCATCGTCATGATGGCGCCGACGAACGTCACGATGGGCGCCATCGTGAAGACGGTGACGTCCACGCCGAGCGGCGTGAAGTCCTCCTTCGCGAGGACCTTGAGCCCATGCACGACGGACATGGCGCCGCCGTAGGGGCCCACGCGCTCCGGCCCGATCCGGAGGTTCATCCGCGCGATGACCTTCAGCTCGAGGAAGATGACGATGAACGCGGTGGGGATGCTCAGGAGGATGACCGCGGTCACCGCGGCGACGAACCGGACCAGGGGGACGTTGTCGCCGACGAAGCCGGCGGCGAGCGGGCCGGCGAGGATGATCGCGCCGACCGACACGAGCCCCAGGGCGAGGAGGATGGGGACGAGGACCGCGAGGAGCCGCCCGACGGGGCGGAGGCGCTGCCACGTGACGGCGGCCATGGTCATGGCTACTTGTCCACCCCGCCCATGACCGGATCGAGGCTGGCCATGATCGCCATCGTGTCGGCGACGAGGTTGCCCGGCGTCAGCAGCGTGACGAGCTGGAGGTGGACGAAGCTCGGGTCGTGGATCCGCATCCGGAAGGGCTGGTCGGTGCCGTCCGAGATGACGTACGCGGCGTACATCCCGCGCGGGCCCTCCACCGCGGCGAACGCGCGGCCCGGGCGCGGGCGGACGAGGCGCGGCAGCTTGGCCATGACCGGGCCGTCCGGCATCTGGTGGAGGCACTGGTCGATGATCCGGAGCGACTGCTTCACCTCGTCGACGCGGAGCAGGTAGCGGGCGAGGCAGTCACCCTCGTTCCGCGTCGGGATGTCGAAGTCGAGCTCGGGGAAGATCGAGTACGGGTGGCTCCGGCGGACGTCGAACGGGAGCCCGGACGCCCGGATGTTCGGGCCGGTGACGGCCATCCGCAGGCACGTGTCGCCGTCGAGCACGCCGAGGCCGCGGGCGCGGCGGACAAGGATCTCGTTCTCGTTCATGAGGCCGGCGTTCGCCTCGATCTGGCGGGCGGCGTGGCTCATCCAGTCACCGAGGCGGCTCAGGAAGTCGTGGTTGAGGTCGCCGTTCACGCCGCCGATGCGCATGTAGTTGAAGAGCAGCTTCTGCCCGGTGAGCGACGCGAGCATCTCCATGATCTCGTCCCGCTCGATGAAGCCGTACAGGACCGGCGTGATGCCGCCGAGGTCCAGGGCGAAGAACCCCATCGTGAGGACGTGGCTCGCGATCCGGTTCAGCTCCGTCGCCATCACGCGGATGTACTCGGCGCGCCGCGGCACCTGGACGTCGAGCAGCTTCTCGAACGCCATGACCGGGGCCCATTCGCAGAAGAGCGACGAGATGTACTCGAGCGGGTCCGTGTAGCAGATGGCCTGGTGGTAGTCGGCGTTCTCGCAGAGCTTCTCCACGCCGCGGTGGAGGTACCCGAGCACCGGGTCGATGTCCACGACGCGCTCGCCGTCGATCTTGAGGACGACGCGGAGGACGCCGTGCGTGGCCGGGTGATGCGGCCCCATGTTGAGGAGCATCTCGCCGTCGCGAAGCGTGTAGAACTCCGCCTGGCGCTCGGTGCGGCCCACCGGGACCGCCTCCACGATGCTCTCGCGGAGGATGTCCTCGATGCGGACGCCCGGGTCGTCGAGGGAGGCGTGCGGGCCGGCGGGCGTGTGCGCCGTCGTCATCTGTCAGCTCCCCGGCGACCGACGGAGGTTCGTCGCGGGCGTGGCGTCGCGGGGCGGCTGGGTCTGCTCCATGGGCCGGACGCCCAGGCCCGGCGACCGCGAGGCGTCGTCCGGCAGGTGGAAGTCCTTGCGCAGCGGGAAGCTGCGGAACTCGTCCGGGAGGTAGATCCGGCGCAGGTCCCGGTTCCCCTCGAACACGATGCCGAACATGTCGTACGCCTCGCGCTCCATCCACTCGGCGCCCTTCCAGAGGAAGGTCACCGACGGGGCACGCGGCGCCTCGCGGTCGAGCCCGTCGGCGACGACGCGGAGCCAGTCGCCGGTGGTGGCGCTCCACAGGTGGTAGACGACCTGCATGTGCGTCCCGGTGTCGACGCCGGCAAGGTCGGCGAGCAGCCGGAAATCGAGCCCGGGCTCGTCGTGGAGGGATCGGAGCGTGTCGGCGACGTCCCCGGGCGCGACGCGGATCTCGGTCGCGTCGTGACGCTGGTACACGCCGCCCACGAGCCGGTCGCCGAATCGACGCTCGAGGCG
>CAIYQJ010000173.1 GCA_903928275.1 uncultured Chloroflexota bacterium | reverse complement strand
CGCGACGAGCGGGATCGACGCGATCGACCTCGACGCCCTCGTCGTCTGGGCCTACGGCGACGCCGAGGGCCTCGGGGCGGTGGGGAACGTCCGCGAGGCAACGACCAGGGCCCGTCTCATCGCGTCCGGTGGCCGTCGCGGCGCCCGTGCCGGCCGCGCGCCGCGACGACGCAGGTGCTCCTGCCATGGCGCCTGAAGCGCTTCCACGCCTGTCCGCTCTCGGCCGGACGCCTTCCGCCCGCGAGCTGCTGGACCGCGCCCTCCACGAGCTCGACGCCCGGCATCGGCTGGCGTCCAGGATCGCGGCCGAGCCGAACCTCGCGGCGATCATGACGGAGTTCGTGACCCGGCTGATGGACGCGTTCGGTGCGTTGTCCGCCGTCCGCGGCCAGGCCGTCCTCGACATCGCCTGCGGGTCGAGCTCGAGTCGATCGCCCGTCACGGGCCTGACGACGGCGGAGTTCGAGCCGTGGATGTGCCGGCTGCTCCTGGAGCTCGGGGCGCGGCCGGTCGGGATCGACATCGGCGACCTCGACAGCGAGGCGTTCGTCCATCATCGGGTGGACCTGGGCGTCCCCGGCTCGCTCGACTTCCTCGCGACCGGATCGTTCGACGCCGTCCACGAGAGCCGCCTCTTCGGGTCACCCGAGTTCCGTGCTGCGCACGGGCCGGCTACCGAAGCCATCCGCCGCGAGATCCATCGCCAGGAGCGGCGGCTGCTGCGGCCGGGCGGGATCCTCATCCACAGCGACGGACGGGCCGGGCCGGCGACGCACGAGCAGTCCGGGTGACCGCTCGCCCGGCAGGTCCCGCATTCGAGATCGCGCGCCGCTCGCATTCCTGTCGCCGGAGCGGACATCTCGGGAACAGTTCGGGCTCGACGGACCCCATGACCTGTGAGTGCGACATGCACGCCGCACCCACGGAGATGGTGGGTGGACCGGGAGTCGGTCCTGCGAGCGATGGGCGGCGACCACGCGGCGTTCACGCAGCTGGCGCGAACGACGATCGATGGCACGCACGCCCTGGCGCGACTCATCCTCCGCGACAGCGATCGGGCGGACGATGCCACACAGGAGGCGTTCGTCGCCGCCTGGCGCGACCTCTCGTCGCTCCGGGACCCGGACCTGCTCGACCACCCAGCGCACGCCCACGGGTTCGCGACGGACCGCGGCGCGGCGTCCGTGGAGTCTTACGGCCGCTGGTCGGTGCTCGGCTTCTCCCAGAGGTTGACGCCGCTCTCGACCGCGTACCGGTCGATCTCGGCGAGCTCGTCGCTCGAGAACTCGAGGTTCGCGAGCCCGGCCACGTTCTCGACGATCTGCTCGGGCGAGCTCGCGCCGATCAGGGTCGTCGTGACGCGCGGATCGCGGAGAACCCACGCGTACGCCATCTGGGCGAGCGACTGGCCGCGGCGACGGGCGATCTCGTCGAGGGCCCGCACGCGGGCGAGGTTGTCCGCGGACAGCATCCGTCGGTCGAACGAGTCGCCGCCCGGCCGGTTGATCCGCGCGTTCGCCGGGATCCCGTCGAGGTACTTGTCGGTGAGCAGGCCCTGGGCGAGGGCGGTGAACGCGATCATCCCGGCCCCCACCTCCCCGAGCGCATCGAGCAGGTCGGGCTCCACCCAGCGGTTGAGCATGTTGTAGCTCGGCTGGTGGATGAGCAGCGGCACGCCTTCGGTACGGAGGATCGCTGCCGCCTCGCGCGTCTTCGTCGCCGAGTATGACGAGATCCCCACGTAGAGAGCCTTGCCCTGCCGGACAGCCGTCGCGAGCGCGCCCATGGTCTCCTCGAGCGGCGTGTCGAGGTCGAACCGGTGCGAGTAGAAGATGTCGAAGTAGTCGACGCCGACCCGACGCAGGCTCTGGTCCAGGCTCGCGAGGACGTACTTGCGCGAGCCGCCGCCCTGGCCGTACGGACCTGGCCACATGTCCCAGCCGGCCTTGCTGCTGATGATCAGCTCGTCGCGGTGCGCTGCCAGATCCTCGCGGAGGATCCGTCCGAAGTTCACCTCGGCGCTGCCGTAGGGCGGTCCGTAGTTGTTCGCGAGATCGAAGTGCGTGATGCCCAGGTCGAAGGCCGTCCGGACCAGCTCGCGCTGGAGCGAGACCGACGTCGTGTCGCCGAAGTTGTGCCACAGCCCGAGGGAGAGCAGAGGGAGGCGCAACCCGCTGTTCCCGCAGTTGCGGTACATCATCGCGTCGTAGCGGTCGCCCGCGGGCTGGTAGGTCACGGTGAGCCCTCGTGTGCGGCGGAGTGGACGCGCTTATGGTGCCGTGTTGCCCGGGCGCCGTCGATCCGGGGCCGCGTCGAGGCGACGGCTCCGGGTTCGCGCTGCTCGGCGAGGTGGGCATCGAGACCGGCGAGGTCGCCGAGGACCCAGGCCTCCGCGATGACGCCGCCGGCGATCCGGAACAGGGCCGCACCCGCCCAGGGGACCTCACGCCCCGACGGCGCGAACCCGCGGAGCGGGGCGGTGTGGCGGCCGGAGAAGCGCATCCGCGCGAACGCCCGATCGCCTTCTGCGACGCACTCGTCGATCTCGCCGGCGTTCCAGGTCCGGTCGTAGAACGAGCGTATGAGCTCGGGAGCGCCCATCAGCGGTCTCCCTCGGTCTCTACGCCATCGAGACCGGCAGTCCAACGGCTAGGCCTGCGGGCCCTTGGCCGGCAGTCCCGCGTCGGCCCGCTGCCAGAAGCCCGCCATCGCCTCGAGCTCCTCGGGCGTGAAGCGCCCGAGGAAGGCGGCGCGGACGAGGGGGACGTGCCCGTCGAGGGCGGTCTCGAGGCGTTCGCCGCCTGCCGGTAGGAGGATCGCGTAGTTGCCGCGGCGGTCCTCGGGCGCCGTCGCTCGGCGGATGAGCCCGAGTCGCTCGAGCCGCTCGAGCGCGCGGCTCGTCCCGCTCCGCGTCAGGACGCTGTCCGCGGCGAGGTCCTGGATACGCGCCCGCTGGCCGTCGGCCCATGAGAGCCGGAGGAGGATCTCGAACTCGGGGTGGCTGATCCCGCATCGCTCAACGAGGTCGCGCTCGATCAGGCGCATCAGCCGGCCGTGGACGCCGAGCAGCCCGCCCCAGGCGTCGCCCTCGAGCTCCGTGAAACGCTCGGGCCGCTGGTCCTCTCGGGTCACTTCGGGCTTCCTCCGCAACGGTTGACACTGCGTGACTGCGCACGCAATATACGTGCCTACGCACACAGCAGGATAGCCCACCAGGAGGCAGCGAGATGGCAGTGATCGAGATCGTCCGGTTCCGCACGAAGACCGGCGTCGACGAGGCGGAGATGACCGCGGTGAACGAGCGGTTCCAGCGCGAGGTCGCGCCGGTGCTCCCCGGGCTCGAGCGGCGGGAGGCCACGCAAACCGAGGACGGTGAGTGGGTCCTCATCCTCCGCTACCGCGATGCCGAGAGTGCGGCCCACGCAATGGGCTCCGACACCAGCGAGGTCTCCGGCCAGCTGATGTCGATGATCGACATGGCGACGATGTCGCTCACGCGCTCGATGGTCGTTTCCGAATAGGGGCCAGGTCGGGATCGGTGCTGGTGCGCGCCGATCCCGCCCCATGCACGGCCAGGCAGAGGACGGGACATGGACTCCATCGAAACCAGCATCAACGCCTTCTACGACGCCCTGACGGAGCCCGCCACCAAGGAGGTCGAGGGCCTGCTCACCGCTGCGCTGGCCGAGGGATGGCGCTCGTATGCTTCGAGCGACGACCCCGGCAAGACCCGCGAGGCATTCATCGCGCAGGTCGGCGGCTTCGGCCGGGCCTTCACGAGCCTCGAGTGGTCAGTCCAGGAGGTCATCCGGACCGACAGCAAGGTCGTCGTGCGCAGCCGGGTCACGGGGGTGCCCGCGGGCGAGTTCATGGGCGCCCCCCATGCGGGCGGCTCGTTCACGATCATGACGATCGACATCCACACGATCGAGGGCGGCGAGCTCGTCAAGGCGCACCACGTCGAGGATTGGATGAGCGCCGTTGCGCAGCTGCGGGCAGGCGCCACCGCCTGAACGTCGCCTGCCATCCCTCGTCCATGCGCTTCCGCGCGCGCCGAGGCGCCCCGAGCGAGACGGGCCGCCTCGAGGCCTTCAGCGATGGCGTGTTCGCCGTGGCGATCACGCTGCTCGCCCTCGACCTGTCGCGGATCCACGCCGACCCGACAGCGACCCCGACGGTGACGCTGTTCGAGAGCCTGTCGACGCAGTGGCCGACGCTGCTCGCGTTCGCCGGCGCGTTCGCCTTCGTCGGGGTCGCCTGGACGAACCACCACAACGTCTTCATGCGGGTGAAGGCGGTCTCGCGCTCGCTCAATGGCGCGAACCTCGTCCTCCTCGCCGGGATCGTCGTCGTCCCGTGGGCTACGTCCAACCTGGCCGATGCGCTCGGGATGCCGGGCGTCGAGGCGGGTCGGCAGGCGATCCTCCTGTATGCCGCCGTCACGATCGCAGGGGCCCTGACGTGGAGCCTCCTCTTCCACGTCCTCGCCTCGAACCCGGACCTCCTGGACGACCCGGCGCACGCCCACGGGTTCGCGACGGACCGGGCGGCGTCGGCCATCGGGATCGCGACGACGGCCGGGGCCGCCGCCGTCGGCTGGCTCGTCGCGCCGATCCTGGGAACGGCGCTCCTCGCATGCGTCCCGGTGATCTTCGCCGTCGCGTCCGAGGGGTTCGAGCGGACCGACAGCCGCCCGAAGGAGGTGACGCCTTGAGTAGCCCTGAACGTCGCGTCGCGCTCATCACCTGTGGGACCGACGGCATCGGGAAGGCGACCGCCCGCCGGTTGCTCCGGGATGGCTGGGCCGTCGTGTTCGTCGGTCGGAGCCCCGAGAGGTGCGCCGCGACCTTCGACGAGCTCCGCGCGGCGACCGGCGGGGACGTCGCGGCGATCGTCGCCGACCTCTCCCTCCTGGGCGAGACGCGCAGGGCAGCAGACGAGTTCGCGGCCGCTCACGACCGACTCGACCTCCTGCTCCTCAACGCCAACGCGATCGTCCAGGAGCGCCGCGTGACCGCCGAGGGGTCGAGTGGCACCTTGCCCTCGTCCACCTGTCGCGGGCGCTCCTGGCCCGGCGCCTCGAGCCGGTCCTCGCGGCGACGCCGTCGGCCCAGGTCCTCTCAGTCCTCGGCATCGACACCGCGCCGCTCGACGAGGCCGACCTCGCGCTCGAGCGGGGAGACGTCCGCGGCATGAAGGCGCTCGCCCGGGCGCAGTGGGCCAACCGGATGGTCCTCCACGCGTGGAACGAGCGGGCCAGCGCCCCCGCGAGCACCTACACCCCGGGCCTCGTCCGGACGAAGATCCTCGCGGACGAGCCGATGCCCCGGCGGGCGCTCGTCGCCGTGGCGATCCGCGTGATCGGGGTCTCGCCGGAGCGCGCGGCGGACAACGTGGTCGCGGCTGCGGACGACGTGGTCGCCAAGGGCCGCCGCGACGCCTACTACTGGATCAACAAGCTCGGGACGAATCGGCTCGCGATCCCCGACGGCGCGCCGGCCCGCGTCTGGGAGCTGACGAACAAGCTGCTCGCGCCCTTCCTCTGACCGACGTCGCCCCAGGGCTGCCGCGCGTCCTGGAGCCGCGCAGGCGCACCTCTTGACGCGGGACGGGTCTCTGCCATGCTTCGCGCCTTCGCCGCGACTCGAGCGGCGCAGCGTTGAGGCGTCCCCGTGCACACCGTCGTCGTGAACCGGATCACCCTGTCGGTCCCCGTCGAGGAGGTCGTGGCCGACATCGAGCGCGAGATGCCGGCGATCTTCGCGGGCCTCGAGGGCTTCATCGGCCAGACGCTCGTCAAGACCGGCCCGCAGGAGCTCGTGGTCGTCGGCCGCTGGGCCTCGCCGGAGGCGGCGGCCGCCGGCGCCGCGGTCATCGGGCCGGGCGCGTTCAACACCTCGGTCGCGCCCCGTGCCACCGGACAGGAGCGCATGGTCGGAGAGGTCGTGTCCGACATCGGCTGGGGCGGCTGACCGACCGCCGGCGGCCACCACCCCTGGCCGGCTCCGCCCGTCGATGGTGCCCCTGCTACTCGTCCAACCCCCAGAACGGGCCCCGAAGCCCGACGCTCGCGAAGTAGGCAGCAGCCGCCGACGGCTCCCGACGGGTGTAGCCGGGCTCCAGGCGGCCCTCGTACCAGTGGCTCGCCAGCCGCCACAGGGTGGCGAGATCCATGAGGTAGCCGCGCTCGTTGCCGGTCGCGGCGAGCCAGCCCTCCACGCACGCCGGCCCGCAGAACAGGCGCTGGTTGCCGCAGGTCTGCACGACGTCGTCCCACATCCGCGTGACCGGGACGAGGAAGTGGGCGACCTGCTCGCCGGCCGGCGGGGCATCGCGCCCGACGACCCACGCGAGTGCCCGCCCGCAGCCTGGACACCGCGTCGACACGAGCACCTCGGGTTCGTCGGGAAGCAGGGGGGGAAGGGCGAACGAGTCCCACGCGCAGCCGCCCCACCAGAGCGTCTCGCGGCCCATGACCGAGAAGCCGAGCGGGATCGTCGCGAACGGGTGCGCCATGAGCACCCGGTCGTCGGCGCCCAGGACGATGTGGCGTGCCGCCGCGAGCGCGCGCAGGCCGTCGCGGACCTTGGGCGCGCTGAGATCGAGTCGTGACGCGAGCTCCGTCGTCGTCGGCGCCCGACCGGTCCGGGCAAGATCGCGGTAGACCGCGAGACGGAGGTCCTCCGGGTCGAGGGTCACCATCGGCTCCTTCGTGGTGAAGGCAGGGTCTCGCGATCATCCCATGTCCGCAGGCCCGTGGGGCCGGCACCTCATCCCGCCGTCGGTCGCCAAGACGACCGCCGAAGCCATCGCCGACCCCCAGCTGGTGGCGGTCGATCGACACGCGGGTTCCACCCTGCCGCCGGGCCCGAACACCGCCCCAGCGCTCGACCAGTTGTACGCTCGCATCGGGCTGACGCTCGCGAGGTCCGGCCCACGTCCGCGGGTACCGAGGGGGCAGTCCATGACGATCGACGGAGCGGAGGGTCGACTCCGTGCAGCCTGCTGAGCCGAGCGCCGTCCGCCGCTTCCGCGGGTGGTTCTGGCAGCCACCCCGGGCGCACGGCGAGATCGAGACCGAGCGCAGGGTCAGCTTCCTCGAGCTCTTCTCCGACCTCGTGTACGTCGTGGTCATCTCGCAGGCGGCGCGCGAGCTGGCGACCTCCGTGTCGCTCCGCGGATACCTCGAGTTCCTCGTCGTCTTCGGTGTCGTCTGGGTGGCGTGGGCGAACGGCACTCTCTACTACGAGCTCCACGGCCGCGAGGATGGCCGGACGCGCACGTTCGTCTTCATCCAGATGGCGATCCTCGCGCTGCTCGCGGTGTTCACGGCCAGGGCGGCGGGCGAGTCCGGCGCGGCGTTCGCGGTCGTCTACATCGGTTTCCTCGCGGTCATGACCTGGCTCTGGTACACGGTCCGCCGGCAGGACCGGCCCGAGTACATGGCCGGGACGGCGCGCTACCTCGCCGCGATGGTCGCCTCGATCGCGGTCTTCGCGGTCAGCGCCGTCCTGCCGACCGACGCGCGGCTGGTCGTGTGGGCCCTGTTCTCGGCCGGATGGCTCGCATTCATGCTCGTCTTCGGCTGGGCCTCGCGGCGGGCGCCCGTGACGGGAATCGTGCCCACGGACGCCATGGTCGAGCGGTTCGACCTCCTCGTGATCATCGTGCTGGGCGAGGTCGTGGTGGGGGTGGTGAACGGGATGTCGGGCTCGGACCACGACCCCGTGACCCTGGCGACCGGGTTCGTGGCGCTCATGGTCGGGTTCGGCCTGTGGTGGATCTTCTTCGACGTGGGCGGTCGACGGCTGCCCCGCCTCGACGGGCTGGTGGTCAACGCCTGGATGGGAGCGCACCTCCCCATCGCCATCGCGATCGTCGGCGCCGGCGCCGCGATGGTCGGCCTCATCGAGCACGCGCACGAGCCCCAGGCCCCGGCGGCCACGGCGTGGCTGCTCGCCGGATCGGTCGCGCTGCTGCTCGTCGCCCTCGGCCTCATGACCCGTACCCTCGCCGACTACGGGCGCCACGCGGTCATCTATCGACCGCTCGCCTTCGCGATGGTCGCCGCGGCGGTGGTGGCCCTGCTCGTCGGCTGGTGGCGGCCGACACCGTGGCTCCTCGCGCTCCTGTTGGCGGCCATCCTCGCAGCGGTCTGGCTCTTCGCCGTCCTCCGACTGTTCACGACGGGGACCTGGACGGCGTCGGACGCGCCGGGGACGGGGCCCGAGCCTCCGGCGACGGCCTGACGCGCCCCGCCCGCGATCGGCTCCCGCCCCGGGCGCACCCACCCGACCGACGGCGAGCGGCGCCTGCCGGGGTCGCCGGCGATCGGCCGTCGCGGACGTCGCTCGACATGTCGCCTCGTCGGGGGGGGAGGGGAGAGGTGCAGCGGGAGCCGCGGAAGGAACCGGACACTCTGCCAGTCGAGCAGGATGTCGCGGCCGAGACGACCCCACCGCGCAGCCCACCTGCGCCCGGGAACCGGACACTCTGCCGGTCGAGCTGCTCCTGCTCGGGAGGCCCGGCTCCGGGCCCGCCGGCCGGCGCTGCGGCGGAGGGTCCCCGCTGGCGCAGCGCGCCTATGCTCCACCATGATGACGGCCTGCGCTTCCTGCGGCACTGCGAACCCGGCCGGATCGCGCTTCTGCAACGGCTGTGGAGCACTCCTGTCCGCCGCGGGCGCGGCGCACGAGGAGCGCAAGGTCGTCACGGTCCTGTTCGCCGACCTCGTCGGCTTCACCGCGCGCGCCGAGCCGCTCGATCCCGAGGACGTGCGGGCCTTTCTCCTCCCCTACTACGACGTCCTCACGGACGAGATCGATGCCCACGGCGGCCGCGTCGACCGCTTCCTGGGCGACGGGATCATGGCCCTGTTCGGGGCGCCGACTGCACACGAGGACGACCCCGAACGGGCGGTGCGCGCGGCACTGCGGATCCTGGAGCGGATGCCCGGGCTCGGGCTCGACCTGCACGTCCGCATCGGGGTGAACACCGGGCCCGTCCTGTTCGCCGAGGGAACCGGCGGCCGTGACGACTCGGTCACCGGTGACGCGGTGAATACCGCGGCGAGACTCCAGGCGGCGGCCCCGGTCGACGGCATCGTCGTCGGCGAGCCGACCTACCGGGCGACGTCGCACCTGTTCCGGTTCGAGGCGCTCGAGCCGGTCAGCGCCAAGGGCAAGGCCGAGCCGGTGTCCCTCTGGCGTGCCGTCGCATCGGCTGCCGGGGCCGGTGGCATGCGTCTCACGGAGGCCGCCCCGTTCGTGGGCCGGGACCGGGAGCTCGCGTCGCTGGTCCGGTCGTTCGAGCGGTCTCGATCGACGCCATCGGTCGAGCTCGTCACGATCCTGGCCGATCCCGGGATCGGCAAGAGCCGGATCGTGCGGGAGCTCGAGAGGCATGTCCGGGGCATCGCCCCCTCGGTCCTGTGGCACGAGGCCGGGCCGCCTCCCTACGGCGCGGGTCTCGCGTTCTGGGCGCTGGCCGAGATGATCCGCCAGCGTGCCCGCATCTCGGACGCCGAAGGACCCGCCGCGGCCCGCCGCCGACTCGGATCGTGCCTCGCCCGATACGCCCACGATGACGACGAGCGGCGGTGGGTCACTCCACATGTCGAGTCCCTGCTCGGGCTGGGTCCGACTCCCGCGGGTGATCGTGAGGAGGCTTTCACTGCGTGGCGAACGTTCTTCGAGCGGGTCGCCGACCGCGGGCCGACGGTGCTCGTGTTCGACGATCTCCACCGGGCAGACGGCGGGTTGCTCGACTTCATCGACGAGCTCGCCGGCGAGACCGACCGACCGATCCTTCTTGTCGCCATCGCCCGCCCCGAGCTCCGGGACCAGCGGCCGCACTGGGGGGCGGCCTGGCGCAGCCACGAGGTGATCGAGCTGTCGCGCCTGTCCCGGGAATCGATGGGCGACCTGCTGGCCGCCCTGGCTGCGGACCTTCCGCCCGCCCTTGCGGATCGCATCCTCGATCGGGCGGATGGCATCCCCCTGTACGCGGTGGAGATCCTGCGGATGCTCGCCGACCGGGGCGACCTGGAGCCGGCAGGGGGAACCTACCGGGTCCGGCGGGTGCCGGACAGGGTGTCGGTGCCGGCGTCGCTCCAGGCGCTGGTCGCTGCACGGCTCGACGCTCTCGACGTCGACGAGCGGGCGATCGTCAGCGACGCGGCCGTCCTGGGCGACGCGTTCCGGGCCGGGGCACTCGCGGCCGTCGCGGGACGGACGAGCGCCGAGATCGCCCCGGTCCTCGACCGCCTCGTCCGTCACGAGCTGCTGGCTTCCGACGGCGATGACGGGCCGTCGGCGGATCGCCTGCGGTTCTCGCACGCACTCGTCCGTGAGGTCGCCTACGGCACGCTGACCCGGCGTGACCGCCGCACTCTCCACCTGGCGGCCGCGGACCACTACGCGGAACTCGAGGACCCCGAGCTCGGCGGTGAGGTGGCCCCGCACCTCCTGGCCGCGTACCGCGCCGCGCCGACGGGTCCGGGCGACCCCATGCTGGCCGTCCGCGTCGTGGCTGCCCTGCGGACCGCCGCGGAGCGCGCAGCGGCCGTCCACGCACCCGAGACCGCCCTGGCCTTCCTCAACGACGCCCTGTCGGTGGCCGTCGAGCAGACCGACCAGGCTGGCCTCCACCAGCGGGCCGCGACCGCGGCCCAGCAGTCCGCCCGGCTCGAGGAGGCGGAGAGCCATGCGCTGGTGGCCCTCGACCTGTTCCGGCTCGCGGCCGATCCCCCGGAGGTGGCGCGGACCGCCGCCCGGCTGGGGTCCATCCAGGTGGAGCGCTACGACGCCGGAGCCGTCGCGACGCTGCAGCCCGCCGTGGATGAGTTGGCCATCGACGCGCCGGGCGAGGATCCGACGCTCGCGGACGAGCCGGCAGCGGTCGAGCTGCTCGCCCAGCTGGCACGCGCCCACGTCGTCAACGGACACACGGCCGAGGCACTCGCGTACGCCGACCGGGCGCTGCGAAGGGCCGACCGGCTGCACCTGGTGCAGCTCACCGCCGACGGGCTCGCGGCGAAGGGAGCGGCGCTCCTGGAGGCCTGCCGCGTGCCCGAGGGCGTCGCCCTGGTCCGGGCCTCCCTTGACGTCGCCGACGAGCACGGCCTCGTCGCCGCTGCTCTGCGGGCGCGCAGCAGCCTGTCGTCGGGCCTCATCTTCGACGATCCCGGTGAGGCCTTCCGGATCGCCCGCGACGGGCTGGAGATCGCTCGGGACTTCGGCTTCCGGGACCTTGCCGTGCGCATCGCGAGCAACTGGGGGCAAGCGGCGGTGGAGACCGGGGCCTGGGACCTGCTCGAGGAGGTCCTCACCGCGCTCCAGCGGCCGGAGATGGCGCTCACTGACCGGGTGGACCTCCAGGGCCGCGTGGAGATGATCGGTGCACTGCGCGGCGGACCAGGCGCCGCGTCGCGGTTCGACGCCCTCGCAGCGCTCGTCTCGCCGGCGGGCGAGCAGCTGGCCGAGGCGAGCCACCGTGCCCGCCGCGGCTGGGCCCTGCTGGCCTCGGGGCGCCCGCGCGCGGCGCTCGAGGACGCGGACGCCGCACGGGCGCTGCTGCGTGCCGTCGGGCCGCGGACCGTGATCCTCGACGGCACGATCCTCGCCGCGCACGCGGCCCTGTGGACCGGCGATGTCGAGCGGCTTGAGCGCGCGGTCGACGAGATGTCCTCGTGCGGCCTGCATGGGCGGTGGTTCGACGGGGTGACGGCGTCTCTCGCGGCCGGCCTCGCGGCCCGCCGTGGCAGCGTCGGCGCGGCGATCCAGGGCTACCGGAGCGCGGAGGCGTCGTGGCGCGGGCTCGCGACACCATTCGCCGCCGCGCTGTCCTCCCTCGAGGCGTCCGCGCTGCTTCCCGCGTCCGGCGCGGCGGCCAGAGCCGCCACGGACACGGCTCGCCGGCGACTGGCCGACCTGCGGGCGACGGCGCTGCTGGACCGCCTCGCGACCGGGCTGGTCGCGGATGGGTGAGCGCGCTCGCCTGCCGGCGAGGCTGGGCGAGCGCGCACCGATCCGGCTACGGGGCCTTCTTCACCTGGACCAGCGTGACGTTCCCGTCCGGGCTGACGAACGCCATCGTGTGCAGCTGGGTGTAGTAGAGGGTCTTGTCGTGGTTGATCACGAGCGTCGTGACCGTCGACCCCCAGGTCACCCCGGGGACGACGTCGACCATCGTGGCGAGCGGATCGTGGATGAAATCCTCGGAGTCGGGCGAGCTGCTCTTGACCTGGTAGAACCACAGCCCGAACGGAACACCCTCGAGACCCCGGACGACCTCGCCCAGGGGGATCTCCGTCCAGGGGATCGTCTCGTTCGGGACGCGCTTCCGAGGTTTGCGCGAACGCGACTCTGCCATGTCGAGGCCTCCCCCCGCCGACGACGGCGGGCACCGCGAAGGCTTGCCCCCGCAGGCGCCACCATCCTGCCACGGCCCATCGACACCCCGGGCGTGCCGCGGGCTTGCATGCGTCGGCCCGACGGCTCACCCGGGATCGTTCGCTGATCCGGCGGAGCGACGACAGCTCCGATGCTAGCGACTGCCGGGCGTCCACGCACCGCCGATCGGCGCGCCCGACAGGGTCGTGCCGTACGGCGCGTCGGGCTCCTCCGCCCCCGGGCGCGCCTGCGTGGTCGCCACCAGCGCCAACGCCACCCCGGCGAGGCCCGCCTCGGCACGCCGTCGGCGCCATGTGTGACGGAATACCGGCCGCTCCACGCACCAGGTCATGGTGCCGCGCAGGTCGGACCGCCAGTGTCGTGTCCATCGACAGGCTCGACGTGACGCTCGAAGGGAGGACCAGCCGTGAAGGGTTCCATCGAACTGACGGTGATCGTGGTCTGTGTCGGCGCCTTCCTCGGCGGTGCCGCCGCCACGACCGTGCACCGAAGCGCGACGACGAGCATCGCGGTCCCGGAGGCCGCGACCTCCCGTGTTCCGTGTCGAGCGTGGGTTGAGGCGTCGCCGTCCGGCTCGCCGTGCCGGCTCGCGATCACTCCACGGGGGCGCGTTCCCGCTGGAGCCGGTCTCCTGGCTCGGCCGTAGCGTCGGATGCGAGCCGCGTGCCGTGGCGCCGGCACTGTCTCGCCAGCCGCTTCGCGCCACCCGCTTCCGCCTGTGTGACGAAATGGCTGTTCCCGTGTGACCTCGATCGTCGTTTCCGACCGCCCGTGGCGGCATCGTCGTGGCATCGGAACCACGAGCGACGGCGATGAGGGAGACCGCGATGAACCCGACGACAGGCCGGTACCTCTACGCATCCATCCGGCGCGACCGAGACGCCGAGGCCGCCCGGGACCGCGCGACGGTCCAGGCGCGAGGGGAGGCCGACGAGCGGCGGGGAGCCGGCCGGACCGTGGCGGCCGTTGGCGCGATCCTCGCGGCAACGCGCCAGCGCGTGGCGTCGCTCTTGAGGACCCATCGAGCGCGGCACGCGTGACAGGCGGTCCGTCATCCAGGCCCCGATCCTGCCACGGCGGCACAGGCGTCGCTCCGCGGGTCGTGTCCCCAGACTGGCGTAACAGCGGGGCCGTGAAGGAAAGCGGCCACCGCGTCATCCTCGCGTCGTTGGAGTAGCAGCCCGACGACACGGCGGAAGCCACGATGGCCGGCGACAGCATGGCTCTGGTCGACACCCTGCGCAAGGCGGTGAGCGAGGGCGACGTCGACGTCCTGCGGGAGGAGTCTGCGTCCTCGCCCCGCCGACCATGGATGCCGAGGTGACCGAGCTCAACTTGGTCGCCAAGGGTGAGCGCGACCCGGAACGCCGCACGACGCACCGCAACGGGTACCTCGAGCGCCGCCCGGACACCCGGCTCGGGAGGATCCCGCTCGACGTGCCCGGCTGCGCGATGGAGGCTAGCTCCCGTCCCTGCTCGAGCCCCGGCGTCGGCGCCTTCCGCGCGCGTCGCCTCGACCACGTCGGCTTCTCGTACGCCTTCCTCGATGCGACGCACGTGACGTTCCGCCGCGCGGGAGATCTGCCCGCCATCGCGCCCTGCAGAAGGTCGTCCTTGCGAAGGCGGCTTGACACAGGGCTACTCAGGCGGTGACGGTCGGGCGCCGCCGCGTGCCAGCCGCTCGAGCAGGCCGACCGCTGCGTCGGGGGAGGGGAGGGCGGCGACTTCGTCGGCGATGCGGCCGGCGGACTCTCGGCAGGTGGCATCGGCAAGCACCGAAGATGCCGCCTCGCGGACATCGTCGGGCGTGGCTCGATCGCATCCAGGGAGCGACCCACCCCGAGGGCGCTGATCCGCTCTGCGTTGAGCGGCTGGTCGGCGCCGATCGGGAGGACGACCATCGGCCGGCCATGTGCGAGCGCGCCAAGGACGCTGCCGGAGCCACCGTGCGACACGACGAGATCCACGTGGGGCAGGATCTCGGCCTGGGGCAGGAACCGCCCGACGCGCACGTTGGCCGGCTGGGGGCCGAACGTCGCCGGGTCGATCTCGCGGCCGACGGTCACGGGCAGTTTCACCGGTAGCTCGCGGAGCCCGGCCAGGCTTCGGCTCAGGCATCTGCGGACGCCTGGCTGGACGCCGCCGACCGTCGCGCGGCCACTGGTCGAACGCGGCGCGCCCGGCCCAGGCACGCAGCCCGCCGAAGTCGGGGCGGTCCACGACCCCCTCGGCCCACGCGCATGGCCGTCGGTGGCCTCCCGCGGCCGGCCATACTGGGGATCGAGTCCGCCGCGAGACCTGGAGTCGACCCGATGACGTTCCTCGACCTTGCCCGCCGCCGCCACAGCGTGCGCGCCTACCGGCCCGACCCCCTGCCGGACGACGCGCTCGCCACCGTGCTGGAGGCGGCGCGGGTCGCTCCCACCGCGGCCAACCGCCAGCCGTTCCGGGTCATCGTCATCCACACCGCCGGCCGGGAGGCAGACCTGCGCCGCATCTACGACCGCGGGTGGTTCGTCGAGGCGCCCATCGTGCTCTGCGTCTGCGCGGTGCGCGACGAGGCCTGGCGCCGGACGATGTACGACGGTCGCAGCCACGCCGACATCGACGCCGCGATCGTGATGGACCACATGGTCCTCGCGGCGGCCGACCTCGGGCTCGGGACGTGCTGGATCGCGGCCTTCGACCCGGAGGCCGCGCGCGAGGTCCTCGGCGTGCCGCCGGAGGGCGAGCCGATGCTGTTCACGCCGCTGGGCTACCCGGCGGATGACCCACGCGCCGCGGACCGGCACCTCCAGCGGCGAGCGCTCGAGGAGCTCGTCCGGTACGAGCGCTGGTAGCCGGCGGCCGGGCCGGCGTCTGCCGGCGACGGCCAGAAGGACGCCGCCGAATGCCCTGGGCGCCGGGTGTCGCTCGATCGGCGCCGCTCCTGGACCGTGGCGGCGCCCGTCAACCTCACTCGGCCCGGGCGTGTCCTCGGTGACTGGCGCCGCGAGGGTCGTGGACTCACGCGGGCTGCTCGTGCCGATGGCCCCGAGAGGCCCGTAGAGTTGCCGAGACGAGCGTTCGGTCTCGAGGTGGAAGATACCCGGGGCGCGGGGGCGGCGGCGTGCACGCTCATGCGACGTCCGGAGGCGGCCGAGATTCGACGAGGAGGTGCCCGGTGTTCGTCCCCCTGTCCGTCCTCGAGTTCCGCGATCGCGCGGCGGCGTATTTCGGGGACAAGATCGGCGTCATCGACGGGGACACGGCCCTGACGTATCGCGCCTGGGCTGCGCGAACGCATCAGCTGGCCAACGCACTGGTAGACCTCGGCGTGGAGCCGGGCGACCGCGTGTCGTTCATCACGTACAACACCCACCACCTGCTCGAGGGCTACTACGGGGTGCCCGAGTCGGGCGCTGTCCTGAACCCGATCAACATCCGCCTCACGCCGCACGAGATCGCGTACATCCTGGAGAACGCCGGCTCACGGGTGGTCTTCTTCCAGCGGGACTTCACGCCGCTCGTCGAGGCGATCATCCCGCAGCTGACGACGCGCCCGCGGTTCGTGATCATGGAGGGCGAGCGCGGCGGGGTCGCCGCCGACGAGTACGAGGCCCTGCTCGCCGGCGGCTCCGGGGAGCCGCGCCACCCGCAGATCGACGAGAACGCCATCGCGGAGCTG
>CAIYQJ010000172.1 GCA_903928275.1 uncultured Chloroflexota bacterium | reverse complement strand
TTCCGCGCGGAACGTGCGGCGGGCTCGGGCGCCTGCCTCGCGATGTGGGCCTTGGCATGGCGGCCCAGGGCGTCGTCCGAGATGCCCAGGCTGAGCGCGACGGAGCGAACCGAGCGCCCGCTGCGGAGCTCGTCGGCGATGAGGCCCGCGTCAGTCCGCGCGCAGACGGAGCAGTTACGCGGCATCACCAGCCCCGTAACGCGGTGCCGCGGTAACGGCATTCGCGGCGTTGCCCGCGTACCAGCTGGGGTCTGCGAGGGCTTGATTCTTGCGAGCTTCGAAGGGGGGCATGGGGGTCCTCACGGCGCGGACTCGTCGGCCGTCACGTTCTTCGGCGGGTTCGCATCGGCCGTCACGTTCTTCGGCGGGTTCGCAGTCGCGTACACGTGGGACGCCGTCGAGTGGATGCCCACGGACGCCACCGCACAGCCCAGCCAGCTGGTGAACAGGAGCAGCGCGCCGTCGGGCGTCAGGGGCAGCGACGCCCAGCCCGCGAACACGTAGAGGGCGAGGCTGAACGCGAACGCGAGGCGCGCCCCGCTCACGTCTGCGGACGGGGACGGCGCCAGCTTCTTCGCGAGCTCCACCAGGAGCATGACCGCGGTCGCCGCGGCGACGATGCCGGCGGCGGTCGTGAGGGTGGCGAGGGTGAGGACCATGGGTCAGGCTCCCTTGGCTTGCGCGGTGACGCCCGGGCCGAGATGCACCCAGCGCCCCTTGAACACGCCGGACGTGACGGCGACGGCGGTGATCGTCTGGCCCTTGGTGGTCCGGATCCGCTTCGGCGCGGAGCAGCCGGCTGACGACGCCGTGGGCCCCCACGGGCGCACCCTGTCGGGCATGACGTAGAGGCCGGCGGCGGTCCGCGAGCTGTGGTGGACGGATGCCCGGGCGGCGACGCGGAGGGACCACCTGAGGGCGGTCGGCTCGACCAGGTCGCTGGTGGCCCACGCCTCCTTGATCTCGGAGAGGTACGCCCACGGGATCGTGAAGCGGCCGCGGTCGCCCCACGCGGTGCCCCACGAGTTGACGCAGACGAGGCCCGCGGCGGTCCAGCCCACGCAGCGCGCGAGGTGGCCGCCGGCGAACACGTCGGGCGCCGGCAGCAGGCCGCCGGCGAGCGGGCGGTACCACGAGCTGTGCCAGCGCAGCGAGAGGAGCAGGGGGCCGAGGACCGGCATCGCGGCGCACAGGGACGCGCGGTCGGGCTCGACGCGGGCGTAGCTGGCGATGCGGTGGCGGGATGACAGCTCGGGGTGCTGGGCGGGCGGGTAGCCCGCGTCCACGAGCTGCTGGAGCGCGGTCCTCGGGACGGCGCCGGAGGAGGTGCCGCCGATCCGGCCGAAGAAGAGCGCGAAGTCGGGGGTGAAGGGGCCCGTGTCGCGCAGGTCGTCGTACACCTTGTCGCCGCCGGTCCCGAAGGCGACGCACATCGGGCTCGATCCCTGGTTGTATGTCGGCGCCTGCGGGTCGGGGGCCAGCCACGACTCCGGCGCGGCGGCGTCCGGCTCTGCAGCGGCCAGCGCCATCAGGCGCGCGGCGGGCCAGTCCCGGTCGTCGTCCGGGCTGTCCAGCGCGCCTAGGCCGAAGACCAGGCTGTCATCCATCACTTCGTCCAGCCTCCCCTGACGACGTTGAGGAGCTCCACGCCCAGAAGCGACCCGGATGCGCCAAGTAGCCCGAACACGATGGCCGGGCTGGCGTCGTAGCTGTCCACCACGACATCCGCGAGGAGCAGGAGGACCAGGACCGCGATGAGCGCGGCCGCCGCGCCGATGCGCGCAGCCCGGTAATCGCCGGTCCTGCCGGAGCGCACGCGGGGAGCGGCGTCGTCATCAGGCTCCACGCCGGGCCAGCACGCGCCACGAGTCGATCACCGGCTGGAGGATCAGCCTGTCAAACGCGATGCCGGCGGCCATGCCGATGGCGATCCCGGCCATCACCTCCGCCACGGAAGGGCCTCCGATACCGCCAGCCCGATGAGGAAGCCGAGGACCATCCCGGCCAGCATCTCGGGCGGCGCGGCGGAGACGGGTCCCGGGCGCTCCGTCATGCGGCGCCGCAGGAGGTGTGGCCGCTGATGCGCTCAGCGGCCGAGGCGGGCCAGACATGGAATGGGTGCCGCTGGCCAGTCGGGGAAGCGGCGGCGGCGGCCGGAGCAGGGCCGCCAGCGCGCCAGGTGAGGGAGGGGGAGGAGTCCTTCACGCCCCTAGGATCACGGCCGAGACGGCTCTTGGGCAGGGTGCAGTTGCACCCCCCAAGGCGTGAGCCTGTCCGTGAGCCTGTGAGCCTAAACGTGAGCCATACGCGCGACAGGTTCCGCTGCCACTACTGCGGCGCTCCGGCTCCGGACGTGCAGCTGCACGTTGATCACGTGGTTCCGGTCGCGCTGGGCGGGGCGACAACAGCGGACAACCTGGTCACGGCCTGCACCGACTGCAATCTCGGCAAGGGCGCCAAGCCCATCTGGTAGCGGGGTTTCTGTGAGCCTAGCTGTGAGCCTAGCTGTGCGGCGTGAGCCGTTTCCTGTCGCGTCCTGTCGTGTCGGTTCTGCGAACAGGCGTACGGTTCGTGCTGGCTGATCGTGAAAGTTGGGGTGGCCTACGGGGCTCGAACCCGTGACCTTCGGAGCCACAATCCGATTCGCATGAACGGGGATCCACTCGTTTCGTGAGCCTGTCCGTGAGCCTACGCGGTCTCGGACCTCGGCCGGCGGTCCAGGGTGTCGGCCGCCTGCGCCTCGGCGCCCGGCACCACGTGCCAGTAGACGCGGGCGGTGAACCCCGGGTTCTTGTGGCCCAGCTGGTCGGCCACGACGCGCATGTGGACGCCGGCCGCGACCATCCGCGTGGCGGCCCCGTGGCGGTAGCCGTGCGGCGTCATCCGCGCAAGGTTGTGCGCCTCCAGCACCTTCGGCACGGTGTGGCTGACGGTGGATCCGCGGAGCCTGTCGCGGACGCCCTGCCGGTTCTTCCGGGGAGAGAAGAACATCGGCTCGTGCGGCCCGATCCGGGGCGCGTCGGCGATCGCCTCGCGGCACGCCTTCGCCGCGTCGGGGCTGACCGAGACGGCGCGCACGGTGGTCTTCGACTTGCGGAACCGGACGAACCTGCCGCCGGCGTCGAGGTCGCCCTGGTCGAGCGAGAGCGCCTCGCCGAGCCGCAGCCCGGATCCGGCCAGCAGCCGCACGAGGGGGCCGAGCCAGTGCTTGTCGAACGCGGCCACGGCGTCCTCGGCCATGTCCTCCGTCATCGCCTCCACGTGCCGCTCGCGGGCGGCCGGCAGCGTGACCTTGGCGGCGGCGTTGTCCTCGAGCGAGTCCTGACGCACGGCGGCCTCGAGCGCGATCCGGAGCGTCGTGACGATGCGGGCGACGGTGGCGGGGGAGAGCCTGGGGAGCGGCTTCTCCTCGGTGCCCTTCCCGCGCTGGCTCTTGGCGGCGAGCCGGTCGAGGATCAGCCGGCGCACGTCCGCCGGCCGCAGCCTGCGGACCGGGATGCCGCCGAGGAGCGGGACGATGTGCAGGCGGACATGGCCCGCGTAGCTGGTCCAGGTGGACGCGCGCATCGTGGGCTTCGCGTCGGCCAGCCAGGCCTCGAGGTACTCGCCCAGCGTGCCGTCCAGCGGGTCGCCGCCGCGCCCGTAGAGCCTGCGCATGCGGGCGATCGCGTCCTCGGCCGCCGCCTTCGACGGGTGGCGCTCGCGCTTGCGGGTGCGCTTGCCGGACACGACGCCCAGCGGGAACGACGCGATCCACGAGCCCTGAGACTCGTACACCGTGCCCATGCCGCGGACGCCCCTGCGCTTGGCCATGAGCGGATGCTACGCCCGGCGCCTGTACGCGGCCGCCAGGTAGACCTCGACCTCGCGCTCCGACACGAGGACCCGGCGGCCGATGCGCACAGGGCGCAC
>CAIYQJ010000171.1 GCA_903928275.1 uncultured Chloroflexota bacterium | reverse complement strand
GATGATCGCGCGCCGCGTCGTCCCGCGCCGGGACGCCGCGGCCTGATGGATCTGCCGGCCCCGCGGCGGGCCGCGCGCCACCCGGCCCGCTCCCCTACTCGCGGTAGCGCCGCCGCTCGCCGTCGCCCGTGGCGCACGGGTTGCCCAGGCCGTACTCCACCTCGCCCGCGGTCACGTCCACGATGCACCAGAAGACGGTCTTGCCGCGCCAGCCCGCTTCCGAGACCGCCTCCGACGGCACCCCGTGGCGGCAGATGGGCGGCCGCGTGGCGTGGTCGGCGAGCGCCGCCCGGAGCCACGCTCGATCCACGGCGCCGGCCGCGGCATCGCCGAGGAGCTCCCGCGCGCGCTCGTACCGGACCGCCGAGGCGAGCGCATAGGCGGGGTCGCCTTCATAGCCGAGCATTGACGCGCAGACGTAGTGGTTCGTGTGCGCGAGGCAGCCGCGGTCGTCGGGTCCGGTGACCTCCGCGGCCGTGGCGCTGCCCTCGATGTTCGCGACCCGCCCGTCCGGCCACGCGAGCACCGTGTTGTAGCTGCTCGCCCGGTCGGGTCGGAGGGCCATCGAGATCGCGGTCTCGAGCGACGTCGCGGTCAGCTGCTCGCGCACCATGAGCAGGCGCGGCACGCCGATCCGCTCGTCGTTCGGGGACAGCTCGTTGCCGGTGAGCGAGAGCCCGGCCGCGTTCCATCCCACGCTGATCCACGGGCCGATCCCCACGCTCAGGACGGCGGGCTCGCCCGGCACGCGCCATTCGACCGCGACGATCTCCGGCTCGCTCCGCGGCGACAGGTCGTTCGTGTGGGCGACCCACAGGTGGCCATCCGCGGTGAGTGGCGGGCCGGCGACGAGGTCGGAGCAGCGGCCGAGGGTGGGCTCGGGGCCCGGCTGCGAGGGCCGCACGGTCCAGATCTCCTCGACCGACCCAGCGAACAGATCGAGCGGGTCCACGCCAGCACCCTCGGCCGCGCCGTCGATCTCCTCGACGAGCCAGGGAGTGGCCGCGCTCGTGGCGTCGCGATACAGGGCCGCGAGCGCGAGCTGCTCGTCACGGGAGCGGCCGGCCGGCAGGTCAGCCTCGATCGCGGCGACGGCGGCACGTACGGCCGGGGCGGTCGCCGCGCCCACGCCCCGGCCCACCTCGCGGTGGGTGCCCGAGACGCGAACGAACGGGATGCGCCCGACCGCGTCCGTCACGGCGGCGGGAAGCGCGCGGCCGCCAGCGCGCCGCCCTCAGGGGCGCCGGCCGCAGGCGCGCCCGCCGCGGGGCGACCCGCCATCCTACCGGCCGCCACGGACCGCCGGCGGCGGCGGAAGCCGCCGCTTCCCCTTCACGAGGAAGTGGACGAACCAGTCGCGGATCTGGACGAGGTTCTCCACGCGGCGGAACGGGGTTCCCGACCGCGTGAGCTCGTGCGTCTCGCCGGGGACGCGCATGATCCGGACCGGCCGCCGGAGGCTCCGCAGCGCGGCGAAGAGCATCTCGCCCTGGGCGATCGTCGTCCGCAGGTCCTGCTCCGCGTGCTGGATGAGGAGCGGCGTCCGGATCCGCTCGACGTAGGCGATCGGAGATTGCGCGCGGTAGAGCTCCGGCGCCTCCCACGGCTGCTCGCCGAAATACGCTTGCCCGAACTCCGGGCCGGCGATGTCCCCCGTCCCCATGAGGACGGCGAGGTCGTTGACCGAGCGGCACGTGATCGCCGCCGCGAACCGGTCGTCGTGGCCGACGATCCAGGACGTGAGGTAGCCGCCGTACGACCCCCCGGTGACGCCGAGGCGCGCCGGGTCCGCCCAGCCCTCGGCGACCGCGAGGTCCACGCCGGCAAGCACGTCGCGCGTGGGGCCATCCCCCCAGTCGCGCACGTTCGCGTCCGCGAAGTCCTGGCCGTACCCATCCGATCCGCGCGGGTTCGCGGCCAGCACACCGATCCCCGCCGCCGCGAGCGTCTGCCACTCCCAGAAGGGCGCGTGCCCGTAGGTGGTCATCGGGCCGCCGTGGATCTCGAGGACGAGCGGGGCCGGCGCGGAGGCGCGCGACCCGTCTGCCGCGAGCGGCGGGTACCACCAGCCCTGGATGGTCCGACCGTCGCTGGTCCACCGCCGCTCGACCGGCTCGGATAGCGCCGCGCCGTCGAGCGCGGCCCCGTTGAGATCGGTCACCCGGCGGAGCGCGACGGCGCCCGACCGGGGTCGGCGGGAGTCCGCGGCGATGTCCGCCACGACCACGTCGGGCATCGCGGTCGCCGTGGAGCGGATCGCGGCGATGCGTGTCCCGCCGCCGGCGAGCGCGACCGCATCCGCGGAGGAGATCGTGTGGGCCGCCTCGGTCAGTCGTTCGACCGCGCCCGACGCCCGGTCGATCCGCCACAGCTCCCGCGCGCCCCACGCAGGCGCGAGCACGAGGAGCGACCGCCCCTCGTCGGCGCAGAGCAGCCGCGCGCCCTCGTCGATCGTCACGTCGCTGTTGATCCCCGCGCCCAGCATGAGGTCATGCTGCGCCGAGAGGTTCCGGCCGCCGTCCGGGCCTGACTCGGATCCGTCCGCCGCGAAGAGCCAGGCGTCCGTCCGGCTGCCGGCCGACACGGGGAATCGGTGGCCGAGCGCGGCGATCGTCAGCCCGTCCGGCGACCACGTCGGCGCGGAGAAGAGGTGCCGCGCGCCGCCGGTGATGCGGAGCGGGCGCGGCCGTTCGGCGTCGACGTCCACGACCCAGACGTCCGATCCCCACCCCAGGTCGCTGCGGGGCGACCGGTCCGACGCGAACGCGATCCGCCGGCCGTCCGGGGACCACGCCGGCTCCTCGACGGGGTGTGCGCCCGCGGTGACGCGGCGGGCCGCGCCCGTGACCGCGTCCACGACCCACAGCTGGGCGGGCGGGCCGTCGAGGAAGCCGTGACCGTTGTGCTGGTACCCGAGCCTGTCGAAGTAGCGGTAATCGCTGCGCGGCAGGTCCCCCGGCGCGGCGGCCCGGGGCCGGCCCCGCAGCCGCTGGTCCTCCTCGCGCGACGCGCCGAGGGACGAGCTGACGACGGCGAGCCGCGTCCCGTCCGGTGACCACTCGAATGCCTCCACGCCACGCGGCAGGTCGGTCAGGCGCCGGGCCTCGCCTCCGGCGACGGGCAGCAGGTGCACCTGGACGCCATCCTCGCGGGGGTCGTCTGCCCGCGGGGCATCCTCGACCGAGAGCCGCCGGTCGGAGAGGAAGGCCAGCCGCGTCCCGTCCGGTGCCCAGCGGGGCGCCGTGTCGTGGCGCCATCCCACGGTGAGCTGCCGGGCGAGCGTCGATCCGTCGGCGGCCACCGCCCAGATCGCGTGCCGGTATCCGTCCCGCCGGGCCGAGGTGGACTGGACGACGAACGCGACCGTCGATCCGTCCGGCGACAGGCGTGGATCCGTGGGGACGACGAGGGACGCGAGGTCGTCGGGTGTGGGCAGGCGTGACATCGGAGCACCTCGGGCGATGGTCGACGGCACGCCGGAGCCGCATGCGCGGAGCGACGGCCGGGGTCGCCGCGCGGAAAGGGCGACGGTCCGCATCGAGTCTAGCGTCGCCCGCCACGCCCGCGACGCCCGCGACGCCAGAGCCCGGGGCGCCGGCGTCGCCAGAGCCCGGGACCGCGAGAAGGGGCGCTCCGGCCCGGACGAAGGGACCTCCGTCCCGCGCGACGCCCGTCGTGCGTGCGTACGATGACCGGCAGCGACGTAGAACGGAGGGACTCCCGTGCGCATCCTCCTCGCCACCGACGGCTCCGCCACCGCCGACCGCGCCCGCGACCTCGTGGCGGCGGCGGAATGGCCCCAGCCCGTGGCCATCCGCGTGATCGGCGCCATCGAGCACGGGCCCGCGCTCTTCGGCAGCCCGTGGATCCCGGCCGTCCCGCCGGATGCCGCCGACATGGAGGACGAGGCGGTCGACTACCTCCGCAAGGTGCTCGCCCGGGCGGCAGCGGCGCTCGCCGGCCCCGGCCGCACCGTCGATGTGGACCTGCTCCGCGGCGCGCCCGTGGTCGCCGTGGTGGACGAGATCCACGAGTGGAAGCCCGACCTCGTCGTGGTCGGGAGCCGCGGGCATAACCCGGTCGAGACGACGCTCCTCGGGTCCACGTCGTCAGCGATCGTGGACCACGCGAGGTGTCCGGTCCTCGTCGTCCGCCACGGGCCCGTGGGCACGGTCGTCTTCGCCGAGGACGGGTCGCCGGCGGCGCGGGACGCGGAGTCACTCCTGCTCACCTGGCCGCTCTTCCGCACCGAGCTCGTGGATGTCGTGACCGTGGTGGACGTCGCGGCGCCCTGGCGCACGGGGATCGCCCCCACGATGTTCGGGAACGCGATGGACGTCTACGCGGACATGATCACGAGCGCCCAGGAGGTCCACGAGGAGCTCGCCACGGCCACCGTGGCGCGCCTGCGAGCCGCGGGCCTGCAGGTGGAGATGCAGCTCCGCGAGGGAGACCCCGCGGGCGAGCTCGTGGCCGCGGCGCGAGAGGACGACGCGGCGATCATCGTCGTTGGGTCCCGGGGACACACGGGCCTGACGCGGGCGGTCCTCGGGGGTGTCGCGCACAGCGTCCTCACGCACGCCCCATGCTCGGTCCTCGTCGTCAGGCACAGCGCGACCTGACTCGCCCGGACGCGCTCCGCCTCAGCGCCGGACGCGCGCCGCGGCGACGAGCGCTCGCAGCGTGGGCCGCTGGCCGTAGAGCAGGACCCCCGCGCTGTAGATGCGCGACGCCACGACGAGCATGACGCCGATCGTCGCGATGAGGATCACGACCGCGAGGACCGGCTCCCACGGCTGGACCGTTCCGTCGATGACGCGCACGAGCATGACGTACGGCGACGTGAACGGGAAGAACGACAGGACGACGACCCACGTCGCCGAGGTCGCGGCCGCGCCCAGGATGGCGGCGAAGTATCCCGCCATCGAGAGGAAGGTGAGCGGCGTGACGACCTGCTGCACGTCCTCCTGCCGGCTGACGAGCGAGCCCGCGGCCGCGTAGACGAGGGAGTAGAGCGCGAACGCGAGGATGAAGAAGACGAGGAAGACCCCGAGGACGCCGGGTGTCAGCCCGACGAGCGCCGTGCCGCCGGAAGTCCCTCCCTTGACGAACAGCCCGGCGATGGGATCCTGGAGGACGATGCCGGCGAGGCCGGCTCCCAGGATGCCGACGTACTGCGTCAGGCCCGCCCCGCCATTGCCCACCACCTTCCCGAGGAGCATCTGTCGCGGCGTCGCCGCGCTGAGCATGAGCTCCATGACGCGGCTGCTCTTCTCCTCCGCGACGCTCGTGGCCACCCATGTCCCGTACGTGATGACCGTGATGAAGATGAGGATGACGAGGATGTTCGACGTGAGCGACCGGCTGATCGTGTCCGTCGCGGTCTGCTTCGGGGCGGCGTTCGGGTCCTTCGGGAGGACGTCGAACGTCATCGGCGCGAACAGCGCGGCCTGCTGGACCGGCGTGATCGACAGCCGGTCGAGCCGGTCCTGGAGGGCGACGGCCGTCGCTGCCTGGCGGACGTAGAACGCGCTCCGCCCGTCCGGCGCGGCATCCGTCACGTACTCGAACCCGACGTCGCCCGCGGCCGTCCGGGAGACGACGATGAGGCCCGCGTATTCGCCCGCCCGGAGGTCGGCCCGCGCGCGGGTGAGGTCCGTCACCGACGTCACGGCGAACTCGGGGGCGGCCGACGCCCTCGGGGAGGGCGAGGCGCCCGGAGAGGCCGACGCCACGGGACGCGGGGACGCGGCGGTCCCGGCACCGGCCCCGTTCAGGCTCGCGGCGATGATGGGCACCGGGTCGAACGAGAGACTCGCGTCGGAAGCGTAGACCGCGACCCTGCTCGTGAGCTGCTGGTCGAGGAGGCGCGTGAGGACGGGGACGAGCGCCGCCCCCACCGCGAGCGCCATGAGCACCATCGTCGCGAGGACGAACGTGCGACTCCGGACGCGCTGCAGGTACTCCCGCTTCGCCACGATCGCGCCGTTGGGGAACAGGTGGTCGCCGCGCCGGACGGGCACGGCATCCGGCGTCACCGGGCGGGCGGAACCGGAGGCGGATGCCGGGCGGCGGAAGGGGATCATGGCGTTCCGGCGGCGGCGACCGCGGCGAGGCGGCGCTCCTCGGCGGGCTCCCGCCCCACCCGCTCGACGAAGATCTGCTCGATCGTGGGATCGGCGATCTGGAACGTGATGACCCGCAGCCCGCGGTCGAGAGCGGCGCGGAGGATCGTCTCGGGGTCGCGGTCGCGCGACACCTCCATCTCCGTGTAGTCCTCGCCGGGTCGGGTCACGCGGACACCGTCGAGCCCCGCGAGCCACGCGAGCTCCGTGTCCTCCGCGACGGCCAGGCGGACGAAGACGCGGCCCGACGCACCCCGAACCTCCCGCACCGGGCCCGCGACGATGATCCGTCCCGCATCCACGATCGCGATCGACTCCGCGAGCTCCTCGACGGTCTCCATCTGGTGCGTCGAGAACACGAGCGTCTTGCCACGGTCCCGCATCTCGAGGAACGCGTCCTTGAGGAGCGCCACGTTCACGGGATCGAGGCCGGTGAAGGGCTCGTCCATGAGGAGCACGTCGGGGTCGTGGAGGATCGCCGCGATGAACTGGATCTTCTGCTGGTTGCCCTTCGAGAGCTCCTCCGCCCGCCGGTCGCGGTACTCGGGGATCCGGAATCGCTCGAGCCACTCGAGCGTCGTGCGCGTCGCCTGGTTCGCCGGCACACCCCGGAGCCGGGCGAAGAACACGAGCTGGTCGAGGACGCGCATCTTCCCGTAGAGACCGCGCTCCTCCGGGAGATACCCCCACGTCCGCCGCGGCAGCTCGGTGTTGGAGACGCCCTTCCACGTCACGCTGCCGCTGTCCGGCCGGAGGACGTCGAGGCAGATGCGCATCGTGGTCGTCTTGCCGGCACCGTTCGCGCCGAGGAAGCCGAAGACCTCGCCCGCTCCGACCGAGAAGCTGACGCCATCGAGGGCCCGGACGGGGCCGAACGTCTTCACGAGGCTGTCCACGACGAGGGTCACGGGTCGGAGCCTAGCAGCACGCGCGGCGACAAGGAGCGGGCGGCGGCCACGGGGACGGGATCAGGCCGGATCCGCGAGCGGCCGAGGTGCGGCGGACCGGATCAGCCGGCGACGGGAACGGCCTCGGACTCGGTGGCGGCGGTGAGGACGGACGCGCACGTGGCGTCCACCGTTGGAGTGGGCGCCGCGAGCAGCTCCAGCGTCCGCGCGAGTCGGTCGAGCTCGTCCGGCGGCACGCGGTCGACGAAGTGCTCCCGGACGCCCTGGACGTGCGTGGGCAGGGCCTCGCGGAGGCGGACGCGGCCGGCGTCCGTCAGCTCGGCGAACGACCCGCGCGCATCCGACGCGCACGTCACGCGCGCCACGTCCCCCGCGGACTCGAGGCGATCGACGAGTCGCGTCACGCCACTTCGGCTGAGGACGAGCCTGTCGGCGAGCTCGCTCATCCGGAGCCGGCCGAGGTCCGCCAGCGACAGCTGGAGCAGCGCCTCGAACTCGCCGAGGCCCAGCTCGTGTGCGCCCTGCAGCTCGGCCTCCAGCCGCCTCAGGATCGTGGCCTGCGCGTGCAGGAAGCGCGCCCAGGCACGCATGCCGGGGTCGTCGAGGGCGAGAGGACGATCGTCGGGCGCATCCATCGCGGGGATGATACCTCGCACCACGGTTGGTTGCACGCGCAATCTCATGGTGCTATAGTTGCGTTGTCAATCACACGAAGTGGGCCCGCGATGGGGCCCGACGCGGACTGGGACAGGAGATACACGCGATGAAGACCACCTGGACGATCGATCCGGCCCACACGCAGGCGGAGTTCTCGGCCAAGCACATGATGATCACGAGCGTCCGCGGTCATTTCGCCGGTGCCACGGGCACGATCCAGTTCGACGAGGCCGACCCGACGAACTCGTCCGTCGAGACGACCCTCGACGCGTCCACGATCGACACCGGCATGGCCCAGCGCGACGGGCACCTCAAGAGTCCCGACTTCCTCGACGTCGCCACGTACCCCACGATCACCTTCAAGAGCACGAAGATCGAGAAGGCCGGCGACCGCTTCGCGATCACGGGTGACCTGACGGTCAAGAACGTGACGAAGTCCGTCGTCATGGACGCCGACTTCCTCGGGGTCGTCCAGGGTATGGGGGGCGGCCGCCACGCCGGCTTCTCGGCGAAGACGAAGATCGATCGCGAGGCCTGGGGCCTCACATGGAACATGGGTCTCGAGGCCGGCGGCTGGCTCGTCGGCAAGGAGGTCACGATCACGATCGACGCGGCGGCCGATGAGCCCGTCGTGGAGAAGCCCGCGTCCGTCGTCGCTTCTGCGCTCGCCTGACCCGCGTCTCCCCTCCCGGTCGGGTCCGTCCCGCCCGACCGATCGAAGAAGCGTGAAGGCCCCGTCGCCCCCCAGGGCGCCGGGGCCGTCACGCTTGGGTCGGCCGCGAGCGCGGGGTACGATATCGCCATGCACCAGACGAGCTTCGTTCGCGGCGACGGCACCGCTCCGGCACGCATCCACGCGGATCGCGAGGCCGGCATCCTCCGGATCGAGTGGCTCGATGGTCACGTGACGGAGTACGGGACGGTCGAGCTGCGGTGGCTCTGCCCGTGCGCGTACTGCCGCGGTGAGGCCGGCCTGCCCGGCTGGCTCGACTCGGCGCCGGTGCTGACGCCGGACCAGACACGGCTCGTGAACGTCTCACTCGTGGGGCGCTACGCGATCGCCCCGGCCTGGGCAGATGGGCACGACTCCGGGTTCTTCACCTTCCGGTCGCTCCGCGCCGCCTGCCCATGCCCGGCCTGCACCGCCGAGCGCAGCGCCTCCGGCGCGCACGCGACCGCTCCGGGGCCTGGCCTCGACCGTTGAAAGGAGCCACACGATGTTCATCGTGACCACGCCGTACATCCCGGGCCACGCGATCATCGAATCGAAGGGCCACGTGTTCGGGCTCGTGGTCCGGAGCCGCGGCCTTGCGGGCAACATCTCGGCCGGGCTCCGCTCGCTCGTGGGTGGCGAGATCCACGAGTACACCGAGCTCCTCGAGGACACCCGGCGGCAGGCGATCGACCGGATGGTCCAGAACGCGGTCGCGCTCGGCGCGAACGGCGTGGTGAGCTTCCGATTCGACTCGTCGGAGCTCGGGGGGACGATGTCCGAGATCGTCGCCTACGGGACGGCCGTCGTCGTGGCCGAGGCGGGGTCCACCGGTCCGGTCGTCATCGAGTAGGCTGGGCGGCAAGAACGGCCGCCGAGAAGGCGGCCGCACCGTCGGAAGGCAGGGTCCGATGCTCGGCGCGAGCCGCATCATCGTCATCTTCTTCTCCGCGCTGTTCATCATCGGGGGCGTGCTGCTCGCGGTCGAGCTTCCCGGCCAGGGCGGGATCATCACCGGGTTCATCCTCGTCGTGATGGGCGTTGGCGGGGTGACGGCGATCGCCTTCGAGCGGATGCGGTACAGGTCCGAGGTCGACGAACCGGTCATGCAGCCGCCCTCGCGCGCCGGCGGCGACCCGGCCGGCGCGGCGCTGCCCCCAGGCCTCCGCCGCACCGACGAGCGCTTCCTCGACCCGTCGACCGGGGTCCTCATGCGCGTCTGGTTCGACCCGGCCACCGGCGAGCGCCGGTACGTGCCGGAGCCGGACACCGGCGGCCGGAGCGGTCCGCCGTGACCGCCGTACGGCCGGCGTCTCCGCGGCGCCCATCGCGCCGTCGGGCCGCGACCGAGCTCCCGTTCCTCAACCGCGAGCTGAGCTGGCTCGACTTCAACGAGCGCATCCTCCACGAGGCGCGCGACGAGCGGACGCCGCTCCTGGAGCGCGCCAAGTTCCTCGCGATCGTGGCGAGCAACCTCGACGAGTTCTTCATGATCCGGGTCTCCGGCCTTCGCGAGCAGGCCGCCACGCGGCCCACGCGCCGGTCGTCGGACGGGATGACGCCTGCCGACCAGATCGTCGAGATCCGACGCCGCGTGCAGGCGGCCGTCGCCGAGCACGCCCGCATCTTCGCGATGGTCCGTGCCGACCTCGCCCGCGCCGGCGTCTCGATCGTCGACTACGCGGAGATCCCGCAGCACCATGCGGACCTGCGCCAGCGCTTCGAGGAGGAGATCTTCCCGGTCCTCACGCCCCTCGCGGTCGACCCGAGTCACCCGTTCCCGTACATCAGCACGCTCACCCTGTCGCTTGCCGTGGGCGTCCGCGACCCGGAGACCGGCGAGGGCCGTTTCGCGCGGGTGAAGGTGCCGCCGGTGCTCCCGCGCCTCATCGAGGTCGGCCCATCCGCGTTCGTGCTCCTGGAGCAGGTGATCGCTGCGAACCTCGACATGCTCTTCCCGGGGATGCAGATCGAAGAGACGCACCTGTTCCGCGTGACGCGGGACGCTGACTTCGAGATCGAGGAGGACGAGGCCGCGGACCTCCTCGAGGCGATCGAGGCCGAGCTCCGCCGGCGCCGGTTCGGCGAGGCAGTGCGGCTCGAGGTCGAGCGGACGATGCCGCCCGCGACGCGCCGGCTCCTGCTGCGCGGGATCGGCCTGCCGGACGAGGCCTGCTACGAGGTGAGCGGCACGCTCGACCTCACCGCGCTCTGGACGATTCACGCGCTGCCGCGCCCGGACCTCAAGGACCCCGAATGGACCCCGGTGGTGCCCCGTCGGCTCGTGGCCGAGGAGGACGAGCCCGCGGACATGTTCGCGGCGATCCGCGGGGGCGACATCCTCGTCCATCACCCCTACGAGAGCTTCGGCGCCACCGTCGAGCGGTTCGTCGAGCAGGCGGTGGACGACCCGGACGTCCTCGCCATCAAGCAGGCGCTCTACCGCACGAGCGGCGACTCGCCGATCGTCCACGACCTCATCCGCGCCGCGGAGGCCGGCAAGCAGGTCGTGGTCATGGTGGAGATCAAGGCCCGCTTCGACGAGGAGAACAACATCATCTGGGCCCGCCGGCTCGAGCACGCGGGCGCGCACGTCGTCTACGGGATCGTCGGGCTCAAGACGCACAGCAAGACGCTGCTCGTCGTCCGGCGCGAGGGCGGCGCCCTTCGGCGCTACGTCCACATCGGGACCGGCAACTACAACCCCAGGACGGCACGGACCTACGTGGACCTCGGCCTGTTCACGGCCCGGCCGGAGATCGCGGCCGACGTGACCGATCTCTTCAACTTCCTCACCGGCCTCTCGCGCCAGCGCGAGTACCGCCGGCTCCTCGTGGCGCCCGTGTCGCTGCGGCAGCGCCTCGCCGGTCTCATCGAGCGCGAGATCGAGCACGCGGAGGCCGGACGGCCGGCGCGCATCATCCTGAAGCTCAACTCCATCGTGGACCCGGCGATCATCGAGCAGCTCTACCGCGCCAGCCGCGCCGGCGTGGACGTGGACCTCATCGTCCGTGGCACCTGCTCGCTCATCCCGGGTCGGCCGGGCCTCTCGGAGAGGATCCGCGTCCGGTCCATCGTGGGCGAGTTCCTCGAGCACTCGCGCATCTTCTCGTTCCTCAACGGCGGCCAGCACGAGTGGTACATCGGCTCGGCGGACATCATGGAGCGCAACCTCGACCGGCGCGTGGAGGCGGTCGTGCCCGTGGAGGACCTCGAGGCACGCCTGCGGCTCGCGGAGATCCTCGAGACGATGCTCCACGACGACCGGCGCTCGTGGATCCTCGATGCGGACGGACGCTGGCGCCGGACCGAGGAGATCGAGGGACGCGAGGGGACGATCGACACGTTCGCCCGGCTCAAGCGGCTGGCGGGCTCCGCGGTCGACGAGGAGGAAGCGGAGCCGGCGGAAACGGAGGTCGGCGGCCGAGGGTCGATGGATCCCCGGGCCTGAAACAGGCGGGGAGTATGCTGTCGACCGCTTCGCAGCCCGGCTGGACGAGGGAATGAGCGCATGCGTGGGCCGGACGGGCCGCTGGAGATCGAGCTGAAATACCGGCTGACGGCGCCGCTCGGGATCGAGACCATCCTCGACTACGCGGCTGCCGCGGGATTCGTGGCGGACGGCGAGGTCGAGGAGATGCGGATCCGCGACCGGTACGTGGACACCGCGGATGGCCGTCTCGCCTCCGCCGGCATCGCGGCCCGGATCCGGCACCGGCCGGACGGGGTGCGGGTCACCGTGAAGACCCCCAGCGCGCGGATCGGCGCCATGCACCGCCGAACGGAGCTGGAATCCACCGCCACCGATTCACTCATACCCTCGGACTGGCCGCCGAGCCCGGCACGCGATGCCGTCGCGACACACATCCACGGTTCCGCGCTCGTGGAGACGGTGACGCTCGACCAGATCCGGCGGTTCGTCGAGGTCACCGACGCGACCTCCCGCATCGAGATCTCGCTCGACGACGTCTCCGTCCTCGCGGACGGGCGCGTCCTCGACCGATTCGAGGAGCTCGAGGCGGAGCTCCTCGACGGCGACGAGGCGGCTCTCGCGGTGCTCGCGAGCGCGATCGAAGCGGACCCGGCGGTCTCGACGGAGAGGGGCTCCAAGCTGGAGCGCGCGATCGCCGCGCTGGCCGATGCGGGCCTTCCGGTCCCCGGCCCGTTCGCCGGCAGACCCTCCGACGACGCGACCGCCCGGGACTCGGCGGCCATGGACCGCGACGTGGCGCACGTCGTGGCCACGCTCGTGGGAGACGCGGGCGCGCCTGACCCGGCGACACCGGGAGACGGCGACCGGGACGCCGCGAGCGGCGACCGAGCCCCCGACGAGAAGGCGCTCGCGCGGGATGGCGGCCGCACGGTCCTGGCGATCGCCATGCGACCGCCGGGCAAGACGCCGGGCGTCGCGCCGGATGACCTGTTCGCCGAGGCCGGCCGGAAGACACTCCGCTTCCATTTCGCGCGGATGCTTGCCCGCGAGGAGGGCACCCGCGACGGCACCGACCCGGAGGAGCTCCACGCCATGCGGGTGGCCACCCGCCGCATGCGCGCCGCCTGGCGCGTCTTCGGCTCGGCCTATCGGCCCGGCCGCACAAGGCGGATGAGCGGGCATCTCCGGATCGTGGGCACCCGTCTCGGCGCCGTCCGCGACATTGACGTCCTCATTGATGGGCTGAAGGCATACGCCGCCACAGCGTCGGAGGGGGACCGCGACGGGATCCAGCCGCTCGTCGCCGCGTGGGAGGTCGAGAGGGACGACGCGCGGATCCTCCTCGTGCGCGAGCTCGATTCGGTGGTCTATCGCCAGTGGGCGACCGCGTACGGGCACTTCGTCCTCACCGAGGGACTCGGAGCGCTGCCGCCACTGTCCCCGGTGGCCCCGGCCCGCGTCCGCGAGATGGCGGCCTCGCGCGTGTGGAAGGCGTACGAGGAGATGCGGGCCTACGAATCCGCGCTCCGCTGGGCCGACCTCGCGACGCTCCACCAGCTTCGGATCGCCGCGAAGCGCCTGCGGTACGCGGTGGAGTTCTTCCGCGAGGCGCTCGGCGCGGAGGTCTCGACGGTCATCCCGCGCATCGTCGCGCTGCAGGACCATCTGGGCACGCTCCACGACGCCGAGGTCGCGGCGGCCCGCTCGCGGGCGTTCCTCGTCGAGAGCTCGGGCCAGCTGACTGAGGCGGAGATCACCGCCATCGGCCGGTACCTCACGAGCCGAGAGAAGGAGATGGCACGGCTCCGTCGCACCGTGGGTCGCTCGTGGCGCGGCGTGTCCAGCCTGGCGTTCAGGCGTGCGCTCGGGCGGTCGATCTCGGCACTCTGACCGACCCGCCGCCGGGACTGCTCCCGCGGCCCGGACCGCTCCCGCCGTCGGCCCTGCTCCGGCCCCCGGGCCTCCGGCGTCAGACGGCCCCCACGAGGCGCGGCAGCGCGTCGCGCCAGGCGAGGCCGGCGCGCGAGGCAGCGATCACGACGCCTTCGCGCAGCCCATCGTCGGTCGCCCGGGCCACGTCGACCGCGTAGCGATCGAGGATCGCCCCGACGATCGCCGCACCGGCGGCAAGGACGCGTGCCCGCTGCGGCGTGATGCCGAATCGCGCGCTGAGCTCCGAGGCCGGGGTGACGAGGAGCATCGCCTCGATCCGTCCGAGCCGATCGCGGGTGAGGAGTCCATCCGTCCGTGCCTCGTCGCCGACCTTCGCAAGGTTCGAGGCCGTGCCGCCCACGACCACGAGGTCCGGCGGCCCATCGACGTCGAGGGCAGCTGCCGCGTTGAGCCGGGCGTCCGCGTGAAGAGCCGCCAGCTCCTCCGGCAGCGGCGGGTCATGCTTCACGTGCCTGGCACTCAGCCGCGCCGCTCCGAGAGCCAGGCCGGTGACCCGCGGCCGACCGCCGGTCGTGGTCACGACCTCGGTGCTCCCGCCCCCGATGTCCGCGACGACCATGGCGGGGTCCGGTCTCCTGCCGCGAGCGGCGCCGAGGAGCGTGAGGAGGCCCTCCTCCTCCTGCCCGAGGACGTGGACGGCCACGCGGACCTCGGCGGCGACGCGGGCGAGGACGCGGCCCGCGTTCGCCGCGCGGCGCAGCGGCTCGGTGCCCACGACGACCGCCGGTCCGGCCCCCATCTCGGCCGCGAGCGCGACGTACGTGCGGAGCGCGTCGATGAGCCGGCCGGCGGCCTCGCGCGGCACCAGGCCCTCCGCATCGACCACCGCCCCGAGCCCCAGGGGGGTCGACGTGTCCGCGACCGTCTCCAGGCTGCTCGTCGCGACCCGCGCCACGAGCAGGTGCGCCGAATGGGCACCCACGTCGATCGCGGCGGCGACCGGCGCGTCGGACGTGCCGGTCGCGCCCGGCGGGTCGGCGTCAGCCGCCGCGGGGATCGCCCTCGGCGGTCGGTCCCGTACCTCCACCGGCCGAGCCGGTGTCGGGTCTGGGGCCCCTCCGCGAAGGAGGTGCCGGACGCGTCGGCGAACCGGTCACCCGGGCGGGGGTCCGCCGGCGCGTCGCCGGCGGCGGAGCGAGCACGGCCCTGGCGGACGGAGCGCCGCGGGCGGCTCTCTGGGGCGCGGCCTTCACGGGCGCGGGGGTCGCCTTCACGGGCGCGGGGGTCGCCTTCACGGGCGCGGGGGTCGCCTTC
>CAIYQJ010000170.1 GCA_903928275.1 uncultured Chloroflexota bacterium | reverse complement strand
GCTCGACGTCTGGCTCGGCGACGAGATCGTCGGCGAGCTGCGGGCCGCGGGTCGACGATCGGCGCAGCTCTTCCCGAGCCGCCCGGCGGTCCGCCCATGCTCCATCCGGCCGACCGTCACCGGGTTCACGTCGAGCCATTCGGCGAGATCCACCTGCGTCCAGCCGCGCTCCTTCCGGAGCCGCCGAAGTGCGCGACCGAGATCCGCGGCGTCGAGCACCTCGAAGGTGGTCATCCGACTCCTGTTCAAGATTGCGTGTCGTCGATCGAAACACTACTTAGGAGTGAGTATTGTGACGCCGCTGGTGGATGTCAATCAGGAGTCGATCCCGGGCCGGGGCCGGCCGCGCGCGGGGCGGCACGTTCACCCTCGAACGGCGCCGTGACCGCGGCACGCGCGGTCGTTCGGCCGACGCCGCGTGGGCTATCGGCCCAGCCGCGCCGCCATCGCGAACTGCAGGAAGTACGCGTCGAGGGACTCGGCCGTGGAGCCGTAGTCGTTGTCGCCGGCCAGGAAGTCGCACGTGACCTCGCGCGCCCGCGCGATCTCCCGCAGCCGGGGGCCTCGCCAGCGCGGATCGTCGAGCGTGAGGTCGAACAGCTCCAGCGCGCGATCCAGCGCTCCCGCGAACCGCTTCGGGTCGTCGCGTTCCCTGGCCCTGATCGCGCGCCCGACTTCGCTGCCGATGTTGCCGAGCTGCTCCGCGATCGTGAGCGTCTGCCAGCGGCCAGCCGCCAGGCTGGCGTGGGCGCTCACGGATGCACCAGTCGCGCCACGATCTCGGTGATGGCGACCCGGGCGGCTGGGTCATCGACCGACCGCGTGCGGTTCCGCTGGCTGGGGCGGAGGTTGATCATCGAGTCGAGGTCCACGACCGCCTTGACGAGGTCTCCGAACATCGCCGCTGCCAGCGTCTCGAGATGCGCGAGCAGGATCGGAGCCCGGACGATCTCCATGCCCTGTCCGGGATCCTCCTGGCTCGTCCCATCCCCGCGTGGATCCACGTCCCGCCCTCGCGATGCCGGCCGGCATTGATGCGGCCCGCGGCGCGACACTACAACGTACGGCGAGGCACGGAGAGAAGGAAGCGGCGGCCCGCGCCCCAGGCTCGCGTCCTCCCCGCGCGCCGCCTGGCTCCGGGAGCCGCTCCTGGCCTTGCGGATCGCGCCCCGACAATGGGCGTCGTGTGCCGTGCCGGCTACGGCTCGCCGAAGATCGAGTGCCCGCCGATGCGCCGCCAGCGGACCGCCGGCTCCCCGTCGATCGCGACCCACTCGAAGGTCGCCCGGCCGTCGGGCCCGGCGAAGCTCCACGTCATCTCCCAGACTCCGGGCGTGCCCTCGACGCGGCGGACGCGGAGGGTCGCCGGCCAGGCGGCGGCCGGATCCACCTGACGCCGCATGCAGGCCGGGTGGAAGTCGTCGGTCACAACGCGTCGGAACAGCGCTCGCTCGGACGCGGAGAGCCGGCGCCAGTCGCCCTCGAAGGCCGGCGCGACCTGGAGCTTCACCGCGGATCAGGGCTCCAGGGTGCCGTCGAGATGCTCGAACAGCTCGTCGGGCCCGTCGACGATCGTCACTCGACCGGCCGCGATGTCCGCATCGGCCTCGCGCTCCATCGCCTGCCATCGCTCGGTCCAGAACCAGCGCTGGTCTGCCGGGATCGGCAGGACCGGCCGGAGCTCGATCCGACCGTCCTCCTCCTCGATGATCTGGACCTGGGCGCCCGGCTCGTCGAGATGGAGGCGACGGCGCAGGTCCGCCGGCAGGGCGATCGTCCCCCGGGACTGGATCGCGACGAAGTGCGTCTTCATGGCTGCAGCATAGCAGCAAAGCTGCTCTGCGCCCCCCCCCGCGCCCCCGGCCGGCCCGTCAGCTCGCGTCGGCCCAGCCGATCTCGATGATGTCCGTGCCCGCGGGCCGGGTCACGTAGCGCCAGAGCGGACGGGGTGGCGGCCCACCGGTCACTGCGCCCTCGATGTCGAAGCGGCCCGGGTGGCACGGGCACACGAACCGCGCCGTGGGGGCGTTCCACGCGTAGAAGCACTGCTCGTGCGTGCACAGCGGAACGAACGCCACGATGGAGCCGTCCTGCTCGCGCACGAGCCAGGCGGCAGCCGTGTGGGCTCCGGGGCCGCTGGGGTTCGGCGTCGCGGTACCCGGGGCGGCCGTCACCGGAGGCGCGGCCGTCGCGCCGGGCCCGGGCGGGGTCGTGTCGAACTCGACGTACATGGGGACGCCGGTCGTGAGGCCGGCCGTGGACAGGGCGATGAACCGGTTCGGCGAGGGCGGTGGTCCGTAGCCCTTCATGCAGCCGGCGAGGGCCAGCGCGGCGGCGCCGGCGAGGGCCGCAGAGCCGGCGACGAACCGACGGCGGGAGATCAGGAGCGGCTCGCGTTCCATCGAGCGACGATCATCGCACCCGGGGACCCGCGGCGCCCGGCCGCGGTGCCCGGTCGAGGGGCCCGGCCGAGGGGCCGGAGCTGGCGACTCCGCCGAGACGCGAGCGACGAGATCCGCGGTGCCGCGACGCCCGGCCGGTGCCGCGGGCGGCGACTCCGCCGGGACGCGATCGACGGCGGCGGTCTACTCAGGTGCCCAGGGCGCCGACGATGCCGGCGGCGAGGACCGCCACCGCGAGCGCGCCGGTCGGGAGGACCGCCGGG
>CAIYQJ010000169.1:0-2500 GCA_903928275.1 uncultured Chloroflexota bacterium | reverse complement strand
CGAACGGCCGATGGCAGGGCTGTTCGGCCCCGCGCGCCTCGGCGAGGCCGCGCTCGGGCTCATGGCGGTGGTGGTCGTCGTCCTGCTTGGTGCACGTTTGCTCGGCGGTCAGGGTGCGCCGGAGGCCTCGCCGACCGCCGACCTGACGGGCGGTGGCTCGATCGCGCCGGGAGAGACCGCGACCATCGCCGCCTCGCCCTCGACGACGCATGCGGGCGGGGCGACCGAACCCCCGGCGGGGAGCGCAGGCCCGGACGCGTCGTCGCCCGCCCAGGCATCGCCGGAGCCCAAGCCGTCGGGCCGGGCATCTCCTGGCGCCTCCTCGAAGCCATCTCCGACGGCCCACAGGCGGTACAAGGTCAAGCTGGGCGACACCGTCTCGGCCATCGCCGAGAAGTACGGGACGACCGTGGCGGCGATCGTGAAGCTGAACAAGCTCAAGGATGCGCGCACGATCCACGTCGGCCAGGTCCTCCTCATCCCGTAGGGTCGCCCGCGTGCGATGGGAACGGGGATGACCCTGTGCTAGACTCGCTCGGCCCTGCCGGTGCGTGCCGGGTCCGCTGCGCGCCGTGCGCCGCTCTCCCGGCCGTGGCCGCGCCGTCCACCACGACGGCCCGACCATCGGCATCCGCCGCGCTCGATCGCAGGGCTGTCGCGTTCACGTAGGAGACCACGGAGTTGACCGAAGAGCAGATGGGCGGGACCACCCCCGACGCGGAGGCGATCGCTGACGTCGTCGAGGAGTCCGAGCAGACCGTCGCGGCGATCGCCGCCGACGAGCCCGCCACCGATGTCGAGGCCATCGAGCCTTCCCCCGCCGTGCACGCGGAGGAGGCCGTCGAGCCTTCCCCCGCCGAGCGGGCCGAGGAGACCGTGGCGCAGGAGATCGCGGCCGTCGCCGCCGAAGAGGCGGCCGTCGAGCTCGCCGCGGAGGTAGCCGACGCACCGCCCGCGGAGGAGTTCGTCGAGGACGTCCTCGAAGAGGCGCCGCCGGTCGTGCGGCCAGAGCCGACGACGATGGACGAGCTCCTCGCCGAGCAGTCGGCCGACATCCGCAGCTTCAAGCACGGTGACGTCGTCGAGGGCACCGTCGTCCGGATCGACCGCGACGAGATCCTCGTGGACATCGGCGCGAAGAGCGAGGGCGTCGTCAGCAATCGCGAGCTGTACGGACGTCACGCCGAATCGCAGCCTGCCCTCGACATCGGCGACACCGTCCTCGTCTACGTGCTCCAGCCCGAATCGCAGGAGGGCCACGCGGTCCTCTCGCTCCGCCGCGCCGGTCTCGAGCGCAAGTGGCGCTCGATGCAGGAGCAGTTCGAGACGGGCGCGATCATCGATGCGCCGGTCATCGACCACAACAAGGGCGGCCTCATCGTCGATTGCGGCATCCGCGGCTTCGTCCCGATCAGCCAGATCGTGGACTTCCCGCGCCGTCCGCAGAACGACCAGCCGCGCGACGCCGCGCAGGAGATCGCCGAGAAGCTCCAGCCGTACGTCGGGCGCAAGCTCCGGCTCAAGATCCTCGAGGTCAATCGCAAGGCGAACCGCCTGATCCTCTCGGAGAAGGTCGCCCTCTACGAGGAGCGTCGCGAGAAGCGAGACGAGCTCTTCAGCAGCCTCCAGGTGGGCCAGAAGGTCTCCGGGACGGTGCGCTCGATCGCCCCGTTCGGCATCTTCATCGATCTCGGCGGGATCGACGGCCTCGTCCACAAGAGCGAGCTCTCGTGGAACAAGGTGAACAACCCCGAGGCCGGGTACAAGGTCGGCGAGATGGTCGAGGCCGAGGTCATCGACATCAACCACGAGCGCGGCCGGATCAGCCTCTCGATCCGCAGGCTGCAGCCTGACCCGTGGCATTCCACCGTGGCCGACTTCAAGGTCGGCGACGTCATCGACGGCACCGTGACGAAGCTCGTGAACTTCGGCGCGTTCGTCCGCGTCCGGGATGGCCTCGAGGGACTCATCCACATCAGCGAGCTCTCCCACCAGCGCGTCGCGCATCCGGGCGACGTCGTGCGCGAGGGCCAGACGCTCAAGCTCAAGATCATCAGCCTCGACTCGGAGCGCCATCGCCTCGGGCTCAGCCTCAAGCAGGCAGAGGAGCCGCCGGCCCGGCCGGCACCCGAGGCCGGGGCGGCCGCTCGACCGCGGCGCCCCCGCGAAGAGCGTGGCTACGCCATGTCCGACGCGGTCCAGGAGCCCGAGGGAGGCATCGACAACACGCTCGCGTCCGCGTTCGCCCAGGTCCGGCAGGCGCTCGCCGCCACCGAGACCAGCGAGCAGGATGCCGAGGTCGCGGAGGTGGTCGCCGAGGTGGCGGTCGTCGAGGCCGTCGTCGAGGCCGTCGAAGCGGATGAGGCCGTCGCGGTCGCCGAGGTCGCCGAGGTGATCGCCGAGGTCGCGGTCGTCGAGGCCGTCGTCGAGGCCGTCGAAGCGGACGAGGCCGTCGCGGTCGCCGAGGTCGCTGAGGCGGACGCCGAGGTGGCGGTCGCCG
>CAIYQJ010000168.1 GCA_903928275.1 uncultured Chloroflexota bacterium | reverse complement strand
GAGTGCCATGGCGGGTACCTCCTGGCGGCACCCTAGCACCGGGGCGTCAGTCCTCCTGCTCCTCGGTCCAGTCGGTCAGCTGCGCCCGGAGGGCGGAGGCGACGAGCGCCCGGAGCTGCGCCTCGGTCATCTTCACGGCGAATCCGGGTGCGAGCTCCACGAGGTACGCGTCCTCCTGGGGCGCGAGAGAGAGCACCGTGGGCAGGTTCTCGATCGTGGCGAGCATGGGTCTCCTGTCAACGCTTGACGAACAGCGCACGCACTATCCGGGCTTTCGGGCAGATAGCGCACGTTCGTTCGGTCCGTACTGTGCGACCGGCTCCACGAGGGGATCACGAGGGGGACGTGCTCGTACTGTGCTACCGGGGACGGCCTGGGCGGCTCGCTGAGAGGGTGGGGCGGGCTTCCTACTCAGGCCTACGCCTCGCCGGCGGTCGCGCGCGCGAGCTCCTCGGCCTCACGCGTGGCGGCGCCGCTCAGTGCCCGGCTCACGGTGGACGGGTACCACCGCTGGCCACCGTGCACGGTCGGCACGCTGTCGGCGTTGAGTCCGGCTGCGATCTGCGGCGTGGAGCGCCCGGCGGCTCGCTCCTCGAGGATGCGGGCGAGCACGTCGTCGGGCATCGTGCGCGGCCGTCCCAGCTGGACGCCTGCGGCCTTCTTCACGGCGAGAGCGTCGCGGGTCCGCTGCCCGATGAGGCGCCGCTCAAACTGCGCGAAGGTCGCGAGGACGTTGGCCATCATCTCGCCGGCGGGGGTCGTGGTGTCCACGGCGAGGTCAAGGGCGACGAGGGACCAGTGCTCTCGCGTGGCGCGGTTCATGAGACCGGCGAAGTCGAGCATGGAGCGACTCAGGCGGTCGAGCTTCGCGACGACCAGCGTGCTGGCGTCGTGCCGGCGGAGCGCCTCGAGCGCCTCGACGATGCCTGGGCGCCTGAGGTCCTTCCCGGAGTAGCCGGCGTCCTCGATGATCTCGACGTGGTGCCATCCGCGGCGTGTTGCCTCCGCGAGGATGGCGGCCCTTTGTGCCTCCAAGCCTGCTCGGGAGTCTGCCTGCTCCTCGGTGCTCACCCTGACGTACCCGATGATCGTTCCCGTTTGCTCGTCCATGCCACTATCTTAGCACGATACGAACGTATTGTGTCATGCATGGTGTGAGACGTGGTGTAGGTCGTCACCAGAGAGAGCACGCGCCTGCCTCCCTCCCTCCCGTCCTGGCTGGCTGGCGCTCGTGGTAGCAGCGTGGCGTGGCGGGCGCCCTGCCTGGCGCGTGCCTGCGTCCTCGTGTCTCGTGGCTGGGAGCACGATCACGCCGGCCGCCACCGTCTTCGGCGGGTACCCGTGGGGAGGGGACAGTCCCTCGCTGGGTTTCACCGACCTAGTGGAGTGTCGCTCACCCGGGGAATCACCAACCCCGCTATCAGTCAGACGGTGGCACTCGCTCGCAGGACCCGGGCCTGTTCTGCAAGACCGTGACGCGCTTCGCGGTCTTGGCGGGGTCGTCCGGCACTCGCGACGATCACCGGAGCGGCCTGCTGGTGGGCGCGACAGTCTCCGACGGGTCACGAGTGACACGCTTTGGCGCTCGGCCTGTAGACCGTGGCTCTACGGGCCTCAGAGCCGTTGCATCGGCGCGGTGGTGGCGGCTGCGGCAGGTGGACCCGCAGTAGCGGCGATCACGCCGGCCCCAGTCGGGCAGCGGCTCGCCGCAGGCGGCGCAGGCGGTCATCCCTCGGGGGCGTCGCGCAGGTCCTCGACGAGGCTCTCTAGCTCGTCGTCCCTGCCTTCCCGGCGGAGCATCTCGCGGTACCGCTCCGCGGAGCCGTCCGCGCCACGGGTGACGATGAATGTCCGCGTGGCGAGGTCCCGGAGGTGGCCTTCGGGGATCTCCCCGAGGTGGGGGCGGCGGGTCTCACGGATGTCCACGCGCGGGGCCTCCTCGCCACGGGCGACGCGCTCGAAGGCTGCCCGGATGTCGAGCGCGGGATCGTCGTCCTCCGCGCCGTTGAGGTCCTCGATGACGTGCCGCGGGGCGATGTACCTGCCGAGGGCGTCATAGCCGTCGGCGTCCGGGTGCTGCGGGCTCTCGTCGGGCGCCTCGGCGGCGTCGGCAGCCGTCGCGTCCAGCCGGTCGATCACCGTCTGCCACTGCTCGCGGGTGAAGTGCGCCCGGCCCTCCTCCCCCATGTCCTGAAGCTCCTGAAGCTCCTCGGGCGTGTACGGCTCCGCGCGGGCGGTCCGGCGGCGGTGGGCGTTCTGGGCCGCGTGGCGACGCTGGCCGATGATCGACATCAACGCCTTCTCGTTCTCATTCATCGGTGCTCTCCTCGGCGATCGGGGCGGTCGGCGGGGTCTGCGGCGGCATGAGCGACGCCGGCGTGATCCACAGGGGCCGGAGCCACGCGACCGCATCGCGGGCCTGCTGCGTGGCGCGGTGCTCGTCAAGCAGGGCGATCCGCAGGGGGAGGCATGAGCTGGCGTCGCGCTTGAGCTGGCGTTGCCGGGCGCTCAGGTCGTCGAGCGCCTGCACGAACGTGTCGAGCGCCTGCCGCGTCTCGCTGTAGACGGCGATCACCTGGCGCTCGACGACCTGACGGCGGGCGATCGCCCGCTCCCGCGCCGCGGCGTCGCCGAACGCTCGTTCCTCGGCGAGGCGGCGCTCAAGGACGCGGATCCGGGCTTCCTGCGGCCCGACCATCGCGAGCGCGGCGGCGAGGTCGTCCTGGGCGCGCCGCAGGTCCGCCTTCGCTTCGGTCTGCGCGCGGCCCTCGCGCTCGAAGACGTGTTCCTCATAGGTCGGGATGGCCGACTCGCACGCCCGGATCCGCTGCCGCGTGCTCTTCAGGTCGTCCCGCGCGGCTTCGAGCTCCTCGGTGAGGTCGCCGGCGCGGGTGGCGACGCGGGTGGGCAGGGTCATGGGGTCACCTTCCTGGTGCGGTTGATGGCGGAGTTGTGATGGCGGCCGGTCCGGTCATGCGTCAGGTCGCGGCCCGGCGTCACGCCGGCGAGGATCTGGTGCAGTCCAGCGATGTCGTTGAGCAGGGTCTCCACGCTGAGCTCCAGCGAGGTCAGGCGGTCGAGCACCGGCGGCACGGGAGCCGGTGGCAGGCCGGCCTTGCACCTGGCGCAGAGCATCGCCAGCCGGATGTCGCCGCGGTGCTGGGGCAGGCGGTAGACGGGCTCGGACCGGGCGCTGCCGCACCGGCCACAGGGTTCCAACGGGAGGGTGCCGTCCGCGGCGGCCTCGGCGACGAGCTCACGGAAGCGGGCGGCGAAGGTCGGCGGCGTCATGCGCGCCACTCGCGCCGCTTGTCCCGGGCGCGCTCGTGGATGCGGCGCAGGCCGGCGAGGTAGTCGATGCCGGTCGCTAGCCGCATGTAGGGCCAGCCGGTCGCGCGCCCGAGCTCCTCCCGGCTGTGCCAGTGGTCGGGTCGTGCGGCGAGGATCGCGACCAGTCGCGATACGTCGGCGCCGAGCGGTTCCTCGGGGATGGGCCGGCAGCGGTCGCATGTCCAGCCGGCGGCGCCGAAGCGGTGGGCGGACTGGTGGTCGCGGTAGCTCGTGCAGGCGATTCCGTCCACCGTCGTCATGGCGTCGCCTTCACCCTCGGCGGCGGGATGTAGAAGACGTGGCCGGCCCGGAAGTCGGCGAGCGCCGTCCCTTCGTCCTCGGCGATCACGACCGCGACGAAACCGACCACCTCGGCGCTCCGGCGGTGGTCGCCCATCTCGGGGTCAAAGACGAGCGGCTCTACGTGGTCGTGGACCTTCGGCTCGTCGTCGTAGTACCCGTCCTCCGTGTCCTGGACGTGGGCGTAGAAGAGAACAGGCTCGGCCCACAGTTCCTTCCCGTCCGGGTACATGCGTTCGCGCCCCTCTACCTCCGTGACCGACGAGTAGATGACCCAGCGGTTCGGCGGAGCCGGGAGGATCTGGCGAATCTCACTGGTCATGCCGTCGTTCCTTCCTTGGAGCAAAGGGTGCAAAAGATGCAAAAGCTCCGCGCGCGATAGGGAGAGGACAGGACAACAACATGCGAAAAGGTGCAAAGAACGAAGGGGTCATGTAAGAAAACGCCCACCTTCTCTTGCATGGCCCCCTAGAGCTTTTGCACCTTTTGCATTCTTTGGTCGGATGACGCGCCGGGGGCGACCACCGCCCGGCCGGGGGACTTCGACCAGTACCGCGAGCCCCGCGTCGGCCAGCACCGCGACGGCCTCATCCATCTCTGCGGCCTTCCGTAGGCCCAACTCGCGTTTCGCCTCGTCCCATGCCACATCCCCATAGGCGAGCATGTCGCGCAGGGCGTCGGCGTCGGAGTTGCCTGTCGAGTCGCCGAGCGCCCAGTCCGCCGAGCGACGGGCGTAGTCGGCGAGGGCGATGGCCGCGTCAAGGTGTGCGGCGCCGATGACGGGGGATCGGTCCGCGAGGGCGTAGACGAGCGCCAGCCGCGGGACCTGCGCCTCGTGGCGCCCTGTCACGGCCCCGGACAGGCCGAGGCGTGGTGTGGTCGCGAGGTCGGCGTAGAACGCTTCCCAGCGGGTGCGGGCGGCGGCGTCGAAGGTCATCTCAGCCGAGGTCTGGGCCTCGATGATGGCCCGGTGCAGCGGTTCGACGTACGCGCGGATGTAGTCGTCGGGAGCGGTGGGGAACGGCACCAGCCGGGTCCGGCGGACGGCGAGGAAGAGTAGCCGGTTCGCAAAGCCGTGGGCGGCGTCCGTGGCGGTGAGCTTCGCCCGGAGCTCGACGGGCGTGATGTGGCCGAGGATCGTCACGTGGTGGCGCGTCACGAGCGACTCGTCGCGCGACCGTGCGTGCCCGAGCGGCACGCCGTCCCATGCGTTGCGCAGGACCGGCGAGAGGGTGTTCCCCTCGCGGTTCATGATCGTCAAGAGGCGCCCGAACTCTGACTCCACGATGAGGACGCGTTCCTCTGACTCGTGGCGTTCCATGTGCCCGCTGATCGCCTCGCCGCTGGCGACCCCCACGAGCCACAGGGCATCGAGGTCCGGGTACGCGAGCCGGAACACGCCCCGGGCTACGGCGAGGCTCGTACCCTTGCGCCCCCGCCCGGTCTCCCCGACGAGCAGGATCGACAGGTTCGTCCGCTGCAACGACCCCTGGTAGAACGTCCGCCCGTCCCCGCAGGCCGAGCCGAACATCGTGAGCAGTGTCCCGAGGATGCCGACCGGATCGGCCTCCGTGTGCGGTGCGACCGCCTGGGCGATCTCGCCGAGAACGCCGTGATACGCGGCCTCCGCCGGGGGCTCGGGCCACGTCACGGGCTCGTTCTGACCGACCGCGCCGGCGGGAGACGCAGCGCGGTCGGTCAGTCGAGCAGGGGTAGTCGGAGTCGGCTCGTCCCATGACTCGCCGGGGTCGAAGTCGTCGGACGGGGGACCGTCGTCGGGGTGGGTGCGGAGCCATGCGCGCTCGGCGGCCGCCTGGTCGTCGTCGATCATTCGGCCGTCCTCGTCCCGCCGTCGGGGTGAACGTCCGCGGTCCAGTCGGTCGCCTCGGCCTCGGAGGTCAGGCCGGGGAACGCGTCGGGGTTTGCCTTGACGAACGCGTCAAACGACGCCTCGAACCGGACCGCCTCGCTCCATGCCGCGAGGAACAGGCTGGCCGGCTTCGTGAAGGGGACCGGCGGCGCCATCATCGCGGCGAGGCAGTACTCGCCGCGGAGGTGATGGTGGGGAAGCTCGAGGTGGTCGGGGCTCGACGGAAACGCGTTACTCTGGGCCTGTAGGGGATCGGGTCTCACGGTGATCTCCTGCCGGGCCGCTTGGCGAGTCGTACCGCCGGCGGCCCTTCTGTTGGGGGCTGCTAGGCGGACTTCCGCAGGCTCGGGGTGGCAGGCTTGCGGCGGCGCCGGGCCTCGGCGCTGAGATACGCGAGCTTCGCGAAGTGGGCCTTCCGGAGCTGGTCGGCGCGGCGGGCGCGCTCCTCCGGCGACAGGATCCCCTCAGGGTCTACCGCGGCCTCGAAGCTGGCCCGGAAGGTGGCGCGCGCGTTCGCGGTCATCTCGCGGGAGTCGTGCCGGGAGTGGGCGACATGCGCGCCGATCCGCCCCCTCAACGCCATGGCCTTCCGGTCGTAGGTCCTGGGTCCGTCGGCCATGCGGCTCCTGCCAGCGATGCTGGCGCGGGTCCGTATGGCGGCCGCGTCTCGGAGCTCTGCTCAACGATCGCGGCTCGCCGGCCGGGGAGTTATGCGTCTTGGTCGAATGCTACAGCGCGAACCCGCGGACGGGAAGGGTGAAGCATCGGCGGCTCGCGCTGGGTCACGACGAACCGCCGGCCGCAGTCGCAGGCGATGACGAACCGCGGCTCGTAGGCGACCGCGTAGCCGTCCGTGACGATCTCGACGAGGACGCCGAGCGGGGAGTCCAGCCCCATCTCCTCGGCGATCGAGTCCGGGTCACGCTCGCGCGTGTCCTGGTCGAACCCGAGGATGCTCGCGGCCTGGCGCTGGTCCACTCTGCGTCGGCCCGCGCGCCGCGTCCTCGAGAGAACGCGGTACGTGGCGTCCGGCTCTCGCACGGTCCGGGGCAATACGGCGAACGGTGGGTGTCCGGCTGCCCACGCCGGCGGGACACGGAGCACGCCCCGGTCGGCGTTGCACCGCGGGCACCGGATCCGGGGCTCGTCCTCGCGGATCGGACCGGCGGCTGGGACCCTCACAGGCGGTCGCCGGGGCTCAGGCGTCGCCGGTACGCGTCGCGGGCTCGCTCGTCGGCGGCGCTCCGGCCATAGCGGTCGAGCATGTCGCGGCTGGACCATCCCGCAAGCCGCATGAGGTCGCCTTCGGCCGCACCCTCCGCTAGCCATCCGTGGGCGAAGCGATGTCGGAACGCGTGCGGGTGGACGCCGGCCACGCCGGCGGCGGTGGAGCGCTTGCGGACGATGGCGGCGATGCCGTTGTCGGTCATCGGCCCGGCGTGCCCGAGCCAGAGCTCCGGGAGG
>CAIYQJ010000167.1 GCA_903928275.1 uncultured Chloroflexota bacterium | reverse complement strand
GCGGCGGGCGTGGGCTACGTCGCGTGGATGGCGGAGCGCCAGATCGGGGCCGGGGCGGACTACCTCGACGTGAACGTCGATGAGCTGTCGACGCGCGAGGAGGATCGGCGGGCCGCCATGGCATGGGTGGTCCGCACGATCGGCGAGACGAGCCACGCGCCGATCTCGCTCGATTCGTCGAGCGCGGCCACGATCCGCGCGGGCATCGCGGCGCTGGTGCCCGGCACCGAGCGGGCGATGCTCAACTCCGCCGCGCTCGACCGGCTCGACGTCCTCGACGTGGCCGCCGAGGCCGGTTGCGCCGTCGTCATCTCGGCCGCGGGGAGCGCCGACCTGCCGGCCGACGCCGACCAGCGCGTCGCGAACGCGATGCGGATGGTCGAGGCGGCCACCGCGCGTGGGATCCCCCTGTCGGACATGTACATCGACGTCATCGTGCTGCCCGTCGCGGTCTCGATGGACGGCCAGTCCGGCGCGCACTTCCTCGAGGCCGCCACCCGCCTCCGATCCGAGCTCGGACCGCGCTGCCGGATCACCGGCGGCCTGTCGAACGTCTCGTTCGGGATGCCGGAGCGCAAGCTCGTGAACGATGCGTTCCTCGATCTCGCGATCGCCGCGGGCGTGGACAGCGGCATCATCGACCCGATCGCGACGGACCCGCGCCGCGCCCTCGCGATGGACCGCGAGAGTCGGGGGTATCGTCTCGCTGCGGACGTGCTGACCGGCGCGGACCCGTTCTGCATGGCATACCTCACCGCCTACCGGGCGGGCGAGCTCGCGGCAAAGCCCGCCGGCGCCGACGCCTGAGCAGGGCCAAGGAGAAGGAGCGCAGACCGATGGCGGACCTGGCGGCCCTCACGGCCGCGATCGAGCGGGGCGACCGAGCGGCGGCCACCGAGGTCACGCGGCAGGCGATCGCGGACGGGATGGATCCCGAGACGATCCTCGGGGCCATGACCAGCGCGATGGAGATCGTCGGCGGTCGGTTCCAGGCCGGCGAGATCTACGTGCCCGAGATGCTCATCAGCGCACGCGCGATGAAGGAGTCGGTCGCCATCCTGGAGCCGCTCCTCGTGGACAGCGGCGTCCGGCCCGAGTTCACCGCGATCATCGGCACCGTGAAGGGCGACCTCCACGACATCGGGAAGAACCTCGTCGCGATGATGTGGAGAGGCGCGAACTTCGAGGTCATCGACCTCGGCGCCAACGTCGCGCCGGAGGTGTTCGTCGCGAAGGCGCGCGAGCACAACGCACGGCTCGTGGGCGTCAGCGCACTCCTCACGACGACCATGGTCGGGATGAAGGACGTCGTGGACAGCATCCGCGCGGCAGGGCTCACCGACGTGCGGGTCGTCGTCGGCGGCGCGCCGGTCACCGCCGAGTTCGCGGCCCAGATCGGCGCCGACGGATACGCGCCGGACGCCGCGAGCGCGGTCGCCCTGGCGCGGCGGGTCGTGGCCGCGGGCTGACCCCGGAACGAGCGAAGGGCGCGGCCGGGGGATCCCGGTCGCGCCCTTCGGCGTGTCTGGAGCGTGTGGTCTAGGGGGCCGGGGACGGGATCACGGTCACGTCCGTGGCGGTCCCGACGGTGAGGCCGCCGGCTCCGCCACCCGCGCCCGGAGCG
>CAIYQJ010000166.1 GCA_903928275.1 uncultured Chloroflexota bacterium | reverse complement strand
TCGGCTTCGGACAGGCCGAGGCTCACACGATCCGGGGCCTCCGCCAGCACTCGGAAGTCGCCGCGAAAGGTGCCGAAGAGCAGCTGGACGGACGCTTCGTTCTCGCACAACCGCTGAAAGACCATCCGGATGGTCTCCTGCTGATCCTTGTCGAGGCGATGGGCTCCCATGCCTGCCCTATCGGGTGAACGAGCGCGGACTCAAGCCTGGCTAAGAATCTCATCGACGGCGGTGTAGGGATCCAGGGTCCGGTCAGCGATCCCCTGCAGGGCGGCCTCCAGGCGCGCGGGTCCCGCCAGGGCCTTGGCCCGTCGAACCGAGGCCTCGGCCAGCAGCGACTCGAAGCGCAGCCGCGCCCGCTCCCTGGCCTTCCGGGCCAGGCCGCCATGCCCGCGGAGCCAGTGCCCATGCTCCCGCACCTGGGCCAGGAGTTCGGCGACGCCTGCCCCCTGCTGGGCCACGGTCCGCAGCACGGGGGGATCCCAGTCTCGGGCCATGGCCAGGGACTTCATGCCCTCAAGTTCCCGTTCCACCTGGTCAGCCCCATCGCGGTCCGCCTTGTTGATGACGAAGAGATCGGCCACTTCCATGATCCCGGCCTTGATCGCCTGGATCTCGTCGCCCATCCCGGGGGCCTCGAGCACCACGGTCGTATCGGTCGTCGCGACGACCTCGACCTCGCTCTGACCGGTCCCGACTGTCTCCACGATCACGACGTCGAAGCCGGCCGCGTCGAGGACCGCCACGGCCGCGTCCGTCGTCGCGGCGAGGCCGCCGGCGTGGCCGCGTGCGGCCATCGAGCGGATGAAGACGCCGTCGTCGGTCGCGTGCTCCTGCATGCGCACCCGGTCCCCGAGGATCGCCCCACCGGTGATCGGGCTCGACGGGTCCACCGCGATCACGGCGACGGACCTGCCGCGCGCGCGCAGCTCGCGCAGGAGAGCGTTCACGAGCGTGCTCTTGCCCGACCCGGGAGCGCCCGTGATGCCGATGACGTGGGCGCCGCCGGCGCGCGGATGGAGGATCCGGATCGCGGACTCCGCGGTCGGGGTCCGGCTCTCCACCGCCGTCAGGAGCCGTGCGAGTGCGCGCCGGTCGCCGGCGAGCGCCGCCTCGGCGAGTGCCGCGCCGCGGGCGTGCCCGTCGGGAGCGGCCGCCGTCGTCATGCGCCGACCGGGCGGCCCGTGGCCCACGGGTCGCGATGAGCGGACGCGCTCACGCCGCGTCGCGCGGGCGGACGTTCTCCCGCAGGAAGGCGGCGACCTCGCCGATCGTGGTGCCCGGGCCGAAGACGGCGGCGACACCGGCATCCCGAAGCCGCGGCACGTCCTCGTCGGGGATGATGCCGCCGGCGGTCACGAGGACGTCGCCCAGCCCGCGCTCCCGCAGGAGCTCGCAGATCCGCGGGAGGAGCGTCATGTGCGCGCCCGACAGGATCGACAACCCCACGGTGTCGACGTCCTCCTGCAGCGCCGCGGTCACGATCATGTCGGGCGTCTGCCGGAGCCCGGTGTACACGACCTCGAATCCCTCGTCACGGAGGCCGCGCGCAAGGACCTTCGCCCCCCTGTCGTGGCCGTCGAGCCCGGGCTTCGCGATGAGGACTTTGATCGGTCGGTCGGACATCGGTCCCATCGTAGCGCTCGGAGGTCAGCGCCGGAGGTCGCGGTCGAGGTGCGCCATGAACTCGTCCCGCGTCTGCCTGGAGCTGCGGAACGTCCCGAGCACGCTGCTCGTCACCATCGTCGCGCCGTGCTTCTGAACTCCGCGCATCGCGAGACACAGGTGCTGGGCCTCCACGACGACGCCCACGCCGAGCGGATCCAGCCGGTCGAGGAGGAACTCGGCGATCTGCGTCGTCATCCGCTCCTGGACCTGGAGCCGCCGGGCGAACATCTCGACGACGCGGGGGATCTTCGACAGGCCGAGCACGCGCGTCCGCGGCAGGTAGCCGATGTTCGCGGTCCCGAAGAAGGGCAGGAGATGGTGCTCGCAGAGCGAGTAGAACTCGATTCCGCGCACCACGACCATCTCGTTGTACCCGACGTCGAACACCGCGCTGTTGATGAGGCGGTCCGGGTCGATGGCGTAGCCACGCGTGAGCTCAACGTACATCCGATGCACGCGATCCGGCGTCCCCCGCAGACCCTCGCGGTCCGGGTCTTCGCCGATCTCATCGAGGATGCGGCGCACGGCGTCGACGAAGATCTCCGGCGCCGCGCCGGCCGGGTGCGCGCCCGGGGTCGGGTCGACCACGAGAAGCTCGCGCTCGTCATCCATCTGCCCGATGGTACGCCGCGGCCCGCTCACGCGCCGCCCACCACGGCCGCTCGCGCCCGGGTGAGGATCGCGCCGGCGATCGCGTCGGGTCGATGCCGCGGGAGGTTGTGTCCGTCGCCGGGGAACGTGGTCCACGCGATCGCTGGAAGACCGGACGCGACGACGGCAGCGGAGGCGCGACGGAGCGCCGCCGTCCGCGTGCCCTCCGCGTCATCGCGCGCCGCGACCGCGACGATCGGGGCGGTCACGGCGGGCAGGACCGTCAACGGGTCGTAGCCGAGGAGCGTCGCCCCGATCCCTTCGAGCACGTGGCGCCTCGTCACGGCCACGACGCGCCCGGCGGGCAGCTCCACGACCGACGCGCGAACGGCGCGCTCCTGGTCCGCGTCCCACGTCGACGGGTCGAACGCGATCCGGTCGGCGAGCAGCGCGTCCATGGACGCGAGGACCTCCGGCGGCTCCTCGATGGACCGGAGCCACGCCGCGAGGTCCGGGTCCTCGCCCGCGTCGACCGCCTCCCAGCCGCCGTCGACGAGCACGAGGCCCGCGCAGCCCGATCGGATCCGCGCGGCGAACGCAGCCGCCACGATGCCGCCGAACCCGTGACCGACGACGATGACGGGGTCCGGCAGCAGGCCCGCGGCCTCCCCGACCGCGGCCGCGTCGAGCGAGAGGGTCGCCGCGTCGTAGCCGTGCGTCGGCGCGTCCGACAGGCCGTGGCCGCGGAGGTCGGCCGCCACGACGCGCATCGAGCCCGCCAGGCGTCGCGCGACTGGCGCCCACGCCCACCCCGTCTGGCCGAGTCCGTGGAGGAGCAGGGCGCCGGGCAGCGGCCGCGCGCCCGCTGGCGGCAGGCCCCAGTCGAGGAAGTGGATCCGGGTGCCGTCGTCGGCCGCGACGATGTAGCCGTCGGGCTCGGCCGAGGGGTCCGGCGGGGGGCGATCCACGGGTCCAGCATAGGCCGCGCGCCGCTCGGCGGTCGCGACGGCGACGACGCGACCTCCCGTGGGTCGTATCCTTCATCCGCTCTCACAGGCGAGGAGGATGCCGATGCCCGGGTTCACGCCGTTCACGTCGAACTACCGCGACCTCTCCGACGAGAATGGGTACCAGTTCGAGTTCCGTTGCGACGACTGCGGGTCGGGCTATCGAAGCGAGTTCATCCGGTCCAACGTGGGGACCGCCGGCAGCCTGCTCAGCGGAGCGAGCAGCGTCTTCGGCGGCATCTTCGGCGGTGCCTCCAACGCGGCCCACAGCGCGAAGGACATGATGGACCGCGGTGCCCGCGACGACGCCCTCAGGCGCGCGGCGAACGAGATCATGCCCCTGTTCACGCGGTGTCCCCACTGCAGCAAGTGGGTCGACGAGACCTGCTGGAACGCGCAGCGCAACCTCTGCGTGGGGTGCGCGCCGAACCTGGCGGCCGAGATGGAGGCCACGCGGGCCGACGTGGAGCTCCAACAGATGAAGTCCGCGATGAACAACGAGACGGTCTTCTCCGGCGATCTCTCCGCGCGCACGACCGTCTGTCCCACGTGCGGGAAGCCGGTCGGCTCGGAGAAGTTCTGCGCGAACTGCGGCACGAAGCTCGGGACGGAGCACTGCACCGCCTGCGGCGCCGAGCTCCCGACCGGAGCCCGCTTCTGCGGTGGCTGCGGCGCGAAGGTCGGCGTCTGACGGGCTGACGCGAGCCCGACGACTGGGCTCATGCCCGGCGCGCCACTGGCGCCGGTCGTCAGCCGACGAGCGTCCCGCAGGCCGGACAGAACGTCGCGCCGGCGGCGAGCGCGCCACCGC
>CAIYQJ010000165.1 GCA_903928275.1 uncultured Chloroflexota bacterium | reverse complement strand
GTGTCGCTGGATGCGGCGCTCCCGCTCGTCTCCATGCCGGTCCGCGCGGACCCCGTCCGGCTTGCGCAGGCGCTGGCGAACTACATGTCCAACGCCCTGCGATACGCGCCGGATGGATCGACCGTGCGTGTCACGGTCGAGAGACAGGCCGCAGAGGTGCTCATCTCGGTCCGGGACGAGGGCCCCGGCCTGACCGCGGAGCAGGCCGCGCACGTGTTCGAGCGCTTCTACCGCGTGGATGCGTCGCGGTCCCGCGCGGAAGGCGGCTCGGGGATCGGCCTCGCGATCGTCCATGCGCTCGTGGAGGCGATGGAGGGCCGCGTCTGGGTGCGCTCCGACGGTCTGGGGCAGGGCGCGACGTTCGGGGTGGCGCTCGCTGCCGCCTGAGCGGCGCGACGTGCCGCGGCCGGTCGCCCGCGGGCCACCCGACTTGACCGAGTCTTGACCGAGACTTGAAGCCAGGTTCATGGCCACCTGACCCGAGCCACCCACGATCGGGATGTGCCGGACGCGACCCCGACACCCGCTCGTGCGCCGCCCGCACGAAGAAGCCGCAGGCCTCCCGATGTCGAACCGCCAGAGCCGTGCCCGCACTCGACCCGCCGGTCCTGCGGCGACCGCCGCATCGGGCACTGCCGCCGCGGCCCCCCTCGCGCCCGCGTCGGCACCGCAGCCGACCGCCGGACCCGCCGGCCCGATCGAGCTGGTCGAGACCGTCTTCCCGGTCGCGGGGATGACCTGCCGCAGCTGCGAGATCCGGATCGAGCGCAACATCCGCCGGATCCCGGGCGTCGAGCGGGTCTCGGCGTCGGCGACGGGAGCCAGGGTCACCGTCGCGAGCGTCGGGGACGTGCGATCGAAGGACGTGGCCGCGGCGGTCGAGGCCGCCGGCTACGACATCGGGCACACGCCGTGGCTGGAGCGCAACCCCGATGCCTGGATCACCGCTGCGTCCGGGCTGATCGTTCTCGGCTTGATCGCGATCATCGCCAAGGTCACCGGCATCGTGGACCTCGCGTCGGGTGCGGGCGACCTCTCGAAGGGCGGCGTCTTCGTCGCCCTGCTGCTGGGGCTCGCGGCCGGCGTCTCGACCTGCATGGCGCTCGCCGGCGGGATCGTCCTCGCGCTCTCGGCCTCCTACCGGGCGCGCCGCGGCACCACCGGCGACGACCTGCTCGGGCGGATGCGCCCGGCGATCGTCTTCGTGGTCGGACGGATCGTCGGCTACACGGTCTTCGGGGCGGTGCTCGGCGCCCTCGGCTCGACGGTCACCATGCCGGCGAAGGTCACCGCGATCCTCATGATCGTCGTCGCGATCGTCATGACCCTCGTGGGGACGCGACTCACCGGACTGTCGCCGCGAGTGGCCGCCTGGTCGCCGACGCTCCCGGTCGGCTTCGCCCGGACCCTCGGCTTCACGAACGGCTCGACCGGCGGCTCCTACTCCGACGGCCGGGCCGGCCTCCTCGGCGCCGCCTCGTTCTTCCTCCCCTGTGGGTTCACCCAGGCCGTCCAGATCTACGCGCTCTCGACCGGGTCGCCGGCGACCGCCGCGATCCTCCTCGGTGTCTTCGCCATCGGGACCGCGCCCGGCCTGCTCGGCATCGCCGGCCTCCCGGCGCTCCTGCCGACGCGGTGGCGCCCGGACCTCCTGCGGATCGTCGGGGTCGTCGTCATCGGCTTCGCGTTCATCAACGCGAGTGCCGGCCTGCGCCTCGCGGGGTTCACCCTCCCGGCGCTCGGCCCCGGCACCGTCGCCGCGGCGGCCGCGGCGCCGGCCGGAGCGGTCGCGGCCGACGGCACCCAGACGCTGCACACCTTCCAGGATGTGAACGGGTACAGCCCGAGCAACGTGACGATCTACGCCGGGAAGCCGACGAGGTGGACGATCGAGTCGCTCAACGGGCAGACCTGCGCCACCTTCCTGCGGATCCCCGACCTCGACGCTTCCGTCACCCTGAAGAAGGGCCTCAACGAGCTGAGCCTCCCGGCGATGAAGGCCGGGACGCTCCAGTACACGTGCGCGATGGGGATGTACGGCGGGACGATCACGATCGTGGACCCGCCCACTGGCGCGGCCGGCGGCGCGAACGGCGGCTGACCCCGGTCGCCGGCCTGCCTCTTCCCGGCCAGCCTCAGCGCCGCACGATTCTCCAGCCCCAGGAGCCAGCCATGACCACCCCTGCCCAGCCGATCGAGATGATCTCCTTCCCCGTCGAGGGGATGACCTGCGCCTCCTGCGTGAACCGGATCACGCGCTTCCTGCGCAAGGTGGACGGCGTCGAGGAAGCGAACGTCAACCTCGCGACCGAGTCAGCCACCGTGCGATACGACGCCGCACGCGTCGACCTCGCGGGCCTCGTCGCGGCCGTCGAGGCGGCCGGGTACGTCGCCCGGGTCGATATGGTCGGTGCTGACGCGGCGTCGGCGGCTGGCGAGGCGACTGACGAGCCTTCCTACGCGGTGCGGCACCTCGCCGACCTCCGGCGCCGGCTCGTCGTCGCCGCGGTCTTCACGGTGCCACTGATCCTCGGCCTCGCGAAGATGACGATCGCCCCGTGGCTGCCGTCGATCCTGGAGAACCCCTGGTTTCAGCTCGCGTTGGCGCTCCCCGTCCAGGTCTACGCGGGCGCCGGCTTCTACCGCGGCGCGATCAACGCCCTATGCCACCGGTCGGCCGACATGAACACCCTCGTCGCGGTCGGGACGTCCGCGGCCTTCGGGTACAGCCTCGCGGCCACCCTGTTCCCCGGCTTCTTCGTCGCGGTGGGCCTGGGCATGGACGGAGCCCAGCCGCCCCTCTACTACGACACCTCGGCCGCGATCATCACGCTCATCCTGCTCGGCCGCTTCCTCGAGGCTCGCGCCCGCAGCCACACGTCCGATGCGATCCGCAAGCTCGTCGGCCTCGCGCCCCGCACGGCGCGCATCGTCCGCTCGAACGTCGAGAGCGACATCCCGATCCAGCAGGTCGTCCGGGGCGACATCGTCCTGGTGCGCTCCGGAGAGCGGATCCCGGTCGACGGGCTCGTCGCGGCCGGCCGCTCGTCGGTGGACGAGAGCATGATCACCGGCGAGAGCATGCCGGTCGGCAAGAAGCCCGGCGACGAGGTCATCGGCGGCACACTCAACGGCACCGGATCGTTCACCTACGAGGCCACGCGCGTCGGCGCCGACACGGTGCTCGCGCAGATCGTGCGGCTCGTCCAGGAGTCGCAGGGCTCCCGCGCCCCGATCCAGCGGCTCGCCGACGCCGTGACGGGCGTGTTCGTCCCGGTCGTGCTCGGGATCGCCACCTTCACCTTCGTGGCGTGGATGCTCCTGGGCCCGTCGCCGGCCTTCAACTACGCGCTCGTGAGCGCCATCACCGTCCTCATCATCGCGTGCCCGTGCGCGCTCGGCCTGGCGACCCCCACCTCCATCATGGTGGGGACCGGCAAGGGCGCCGAGAACGGCGTCCTCTTCCGCAGCGCCGAGTCGCTCGAGCGCCTCGGCAGGGTGCGCACCGTCGTCCTCGACAAGACCGGCACCCTCACCGAAGGGAAGCCGCGCGTCACCGACCTCGTCCGCGCCAAGGGCGCGCCCGACGAGCACGTCCTCCTCGCCCTGGTCGCCGCCGCCGAGCGCGGCTCCGAGCATCCCCTCGGCGAGGCGATCGTCCGCCACGTCCGCGAGGCCGGACTGGAGATCCCCGACGCGACATCGTTCGACGCCGTCGCCGGCCAGGGCGTGCGCGCCGTGGTCGACGGACGCGAGGTCGTCGTCGGCCGACCGGGCTTCGTCGGTCCCATGGACGCCTCCCTCGCCGCGGCCGCCGAGCGCGTCGCGTCGGAGGGTCGGACCCCCGTCTTCATCGCCGTCGACGGCCGGCCCGTCGCCCTCATCGCCGTCGCGGACACGCTGAAGTCCGGCTCTTCGGCCGCCGTCGCCGAGCTCCGCCGGCTCGGCCTCTCCGTCGTCATCCTCACGGGTGACAACGCGACGACCGCCGCCGCGATCGCCGCCGAGGCCGGCGTGGACCGCGTCGTCGCCGACGTGCGCCCCGAGGACAAGGCCGCCCAGGTCCGTGCCCTCCAGGCGGCCGGGCAGGTGGTCGCGATGGTGGGTGACGGCGTGAACGACGCCCCGGCCCTCGCCTCCGCCGACGTGGGGATCGCGATCGGCACCGGGACGGACATCGCGATCGAGTCGGCGACGGTGACGCTCATGAGCGGCGACCTGCGTGGCCTCGTGACGGCGATCGCCCTGTCGCGCGCCACGATGCGGAACATCCGCCAGAACCTGTTCTGGGCGTTCGCCTACAACGTCGTCCTCATCCCGATCGCGATGGGCGTGCTCTATCCGTTCACCGGCGAGCTGCTCAACCCGATCCTCGCGGCCGCCGCGATGGCATTCAGCTCCGTGACCGTCGTGTCCAACGCCCTGCGCCTCCGGCGGTTCACCCCGCCAAGCGTCTCGGCCGAGACGAAGCGAACGACGGCACCGGTCCCGGCGCTGTCGTAGGCCGAGTCGCGGCCTCGTCCACCCCCATCGGCACCCACCAGCACCAGGAGATCGACATGGCAGAGCGACGCGAGCTCGGTCCGAACGAGGATCCCGTCTGCGGGATGACCGTCGACATCGAGCAGGCCCGTGCGAAGGGCCTGGCGACCGTCTCCGAAGGCGTCGAGTACGTCTTCTGCGGCAAGGGCTGCGTCCTCGAGTTCCGCGACGACCCGGCGACGTACCTCGACCCGGCGTTCGTCCCGTCGATGTGAGGTCCGGACGATGACATCGATGCTTGCGGCGCGCGTTCCCGCGCGCCGCATCTACGGGATCCACCCGGGGCTTATCCTCGCGGCACTGGACACTGTGGGGCTGTTCATCGCGAGCTACCTGACGATCGTCGAGCTGCCCGGCGGCGTGCCGCTCTGCGGCCCGATCAAGGGCTGCGAGGAGGTCGCGAAGAGCGAGTACGCGCGGATCGGCGGGATCCCGGTGGCGGCGTTCGGCGTCGTCCTCTCGCTTGCGCTCCTCAGCCTTGCGCTCGCCTGGTGGAAGACCGACATCTACGGCCTGCTCCTGGGGCATTACGCCCTCTCGCTCGTCGGCGTCCTGTTCGACGGCTACTTCCTGTACCTGCAGGTCTTCGTCATCAAGGCCGTCTGCATCTGGTGCCTGAGCTACGAGATCTCGCTGCTGCTCCGCTTCCTCATCGCGTTCGCGGTCTGGTATCGCCAGCCGAAGCCGGGATCGGACCCGGGGCCGGAGCCGGAGCCCGCCTAAGGCTCGGCGGTCGAGGCTGTGCTGGTTCCGCCGACCGGCCCACTCGGCGCCGTGACCGCACCGGCACCGATGCTCCTGCTCGCCGTCCTCCTCGTGTGTGGCACCAGGCCGCTGTCGTCGACCACCACGCGGCGGTCGCGAACATCCTCCTTCGGCCCTTCAGCACGATCTGGATGGGGGCCATCGCGGTGCCGGTCGCCTTGGCGATCGCCGCGGCGGCATAAGCCTCGTGCTCAGGATCCGGGCGGCGAGCTTGACGGGGAAGGGGGCGAATCCGGCTGGGCTCGGCCCAGGTGTGGGTTCGGGAATCGAGCGGCGGCGGCGACCCCGGCCGTGACGAGACGCCGTGTCGGCGTGATCGCAGGGTTGGCCGGGAGTCGCCGAGCCGTTGGGTTCGCCCGCGTCGGGGGCACAGCGCAACGGTGGCTCAACTGCTCGCCTCCGAGATCGGTAGAGACGGCTTCGAGACCCGTCTCCCGCTCCAGCACCCATTCCGTGCTCAGGGCGAGCTGATCACCAGCTGCGCCTGATGCTCGGTCGTCGCCTTCGGAGGGCCAGCGACGCGAGTGCGGGCGCAGGCCGCGGTGAGCGGGCGAGACGACGTTCGCGGCCTACTTCGCCGGTTCGATCGCGGGCGGCTGCCAGCCGCTGCCGTCGAGGATGCCCTTGATCCTGGCTGATTCGGGCGCGAAGAGCCGCCACATCACCTCGAAGCCCTGTCCGCTCGCGGTCGGCAGCCAGTTTGCCGCCTGGGCCGGGTCCGTCGGCTGGGTGGACTGCAGGTAGAAGTCGATCGAACCGTCGGAGTTGCGCGTGAGCTGAGACGTGTCGCTGAACGCATATCGGTCGATCGGATTGGCGATCAGGGCCCCGTGCAGGTTGTAGACCGTGAGCGACCAACCCTCGTTCGCGGGAGGCGCGGGCTTCAGGTGCAGGACGTAGGGCGTCGATCAGTTCAGCGGCGTCTTGCTGTGATCGCTCCAGCTCATCGCGTAGATGGCCTGCTGCGGAACGAAGGCGCCCAGACCGACCTGGGAGATGACCGCGCGCAACGTGTAGTCGGTGCCGTAGCGGCCGAAGCCCCCGAGCAGATAGCCGTTGTGCTTGCCGAACCCGGCGAGGAACAGGTTCTGGGTGTCCTTCTGGATCTGCCCCGGGCCGGCGGCGACGGCGTCGGCGAGGCCCCGGAGCGTTGCGCTGCTGAGCCGCGGGTCCTTCGAGGGCGTCATGCCGGGCCCGATGCCCACTGCGGCGAGCTTGCGCAGCTCCGCCTTGTCACGGGCCGGCGGCGGGAAGATCGCGAGCTGCTGCCCGAGCGCGTCGAAGAACTGGACACCGGTGGGCAGCGAGTACTCGGTGACCGTGGTCTTCGGATGAGACGGAGCCGGAGGCTGGTAGTCCGTCCCGTACTTGCTCAGAGGCGTCAGCGTGTAGCCGTCCTGGATCGCGTTGACGTTCGCGACGTCGTCCGGCCCGTTGAGCTGCGTGGACCCGACGATCCAGATCCGCGAGTAGCCGACGTCGATCCGCCGGGTTCCTGCCGGGATCCGCACCTGGTGCTGGCCGGGACCGGCGATCACGTAGTCGCCGGGCTCGGTGTGGCTCGCCGTGCCCAGGTTCCGGACGTTCTCGGTGTACGGGTCGATCAGGGCGAGGACGAAGTAGTGGTCCGTCACCTGCGGCACGTGGAGCACCTGGGGCTCGCTGCGGAGGTCGAGCCAGGCGATCGACGAGAGGCTCGTGGACCCAGGCGCCACGACCGCCGTGCCCCCCGCGTTGTTCACCGAACGGACGTTGTTGAACTGGTTGACCGGGCCGAACGCTCCGCTCGAAACACCGATACTCGTCATCGTCTTGAACGTCGTGTTGGTCACGAGCAGCGGCAGCCCGTAGGTGTACGCCTCCAGGCCCACCTCGTAGGCCTTCGCGTAGTCCGCCGACGGAGGCGTGGGTCCGCTCACGGCGTAGCCCGGCAGGGGCCCTACCAGCAACATCGCGGCAAGGAAGACCGCGCCACGCGAGTCAAGCATCTTCATCTGCCTTTCGGTGCGAGGAAGTCGGCCGTGCGTACCCCCCGTGTCCGTCACGCATGACGAAGCGTCCGACTGAGTGTAGCGAACGCGAGGCCGGGGCGCTCCCAGCGGAAGACGACTGCGGCGACGGGTGGCGGCCCCGACCGCCGGTGGTGGCAGGCAGAGCGGTCGGGTCGCCGGGGGTTCGACGCCCCGTCACGACACGATAACCGGACACGTCTCGCTTGGGCCTCGGACACGACCCTTCAGGCTGCTCCGATGGACCGCGTGTCAATGACGCAGGGACCGCCGCGGGCCCTCATCCATCGGCACGACGGCCGCTGCCCCGGACGTTCGCCCCGCATCGAAACGAACGGGGCATGGAGCGAACGCCCGCGCCTCCGCTACGGTCTCACCGACGTCCGTGCGTCCCCGCGCGTCGTCACCGCCAGGGGAGACGCCCATGCTTCGGTCCACCCGCGGCGCCAGCGATCGATCCCGGGGCCGGACGGGGTCCCGGGATCGCCGCGGTCGCATGTCGGTCCTCGTGGGCCTGGCCCTGGCGGCCGGCCTGCTCGCCGCCGCGAGCCCTGTCGCTGCCGCGGTGCCGTCCGGACGAGGGCCATCTTCGGCGCCTCTCGCCGCTGCGACGACGACGAAGCTCACGTTCGACTTCGCGCCCGGTTGGACGACGAAGCAGGAGACAGCGATCACCGACTTCATCGCGATCGCGTACCCGATCATGGTCGATGTCTACGGGCCGCCCGCCGCGAGCTTCCCCGTCACGATCGTGCCCGACACGACGCTCGACGGATGGGCCTACTTCCCGAACAGTTGGCGGCAGGTCGGCAACGAACGCGTCGTGATCAAGGCCGAGGTCAAGGTCAACCCGGCCGACGTCGCCGATTCGACAGGGCGGCTTCACTTCCTGACCCACGAGATCCTGCACGGCTTCCACGCGCCGTTTGCGTTGGACGCGTCCGCGGACGAGGAGGGGATGACCGAGGCCGCGAGCCGGATCGTAGCCGCCCGCGTGGCTCCCCTCCTTGGCCTGGATGGTTACGTTGCCGACCCGTCGGCGCTCACGTTCAACGGGCGGTCGATCTCCGCGCTCGTCGATTCCGACGCACTGAATGACCCGGTCCTCGCGGCACCCTCCTTCTTCAACAGCGACAAGTCGCCGCGGCCGCAGGTGAACGAGATGTACGCCGCGGCCGCCGCGTACTGGATGACGCTCGTCGTGCAGCGCCCGAGGTTCCTGCCGGACTTCAACGCGGCCTGGTACCAGAGCCCTGCCCGCCTGACTTCGGGCTCTGAGCAGGCAGGCGCGGTCCAGGCGCTCGCCGCCGAGCTCGTGCCGAGTGTCGGAAGGATCGACTACGCCACGTGGCGCGGAGAGCAGCAGGTGGCCGGGAGCGGGCATCCGGCCGGGATCCACCTCCTCTGCACCGACATCGCGCCGCAGCTCGCCAGGACGTCGGCGTTCGCCGGATCGCCGACGGTGCTCCTCGACGCCGACCTCGTCCTGACCGACGCCAGCGGCGACGATCGAGCGTACGAAGGGCCGGTGAAGGTCTCGATCGAGGGCCCCGGCGGGACCATCGTCGGCAAGGCATCGGGCGTGGTCTCCGGCGGCTCGCTCTACCGGTTCGGGACGAGCCCTGTCTCGAAGCCCGGCGCCTATCGCTTCCTCGTGACGGCGAGCGGAGCCGGCGGGACGGCGGCCACGGAGGGCTGCTGGGCGATCGCCGGCGTCAGGAGCGCCGGGCGGCTCCTCGTGGTCGGAACGCCGGGGACTTCCGTCACCGCCACGTTCTCGACGCGCGACGCGAGCGGCACTGTCACCAGCGTGACGAAGACGCAGCAGGTGGCGGCAGACGGCATCGCGATCTTCGAGGGCGCCGGGCCCGGCCTCGCGGAGGTGGGCCCTGCTGGTGCCCCGCCGACCAAGCTCGTCCCCGTCGCGATCGGAGGCGCGATCGTGGCGCTGATCACCGCGGACACGCTGGCGGCGGCGGCCATCAGGTAGGGCGCTCCACGGGCCCGCCCGCCGCGCCGGATCTCCCGCGAAGGCCGGTCCGCACGTCGCCGCGCGCCAGGCGCGCTGGGCGAGGCTCCGCGACGCGGGCACGCCGCCCGCGAACGGCGTCGTCTGCCGCTGGTTCATCCCAGAGCGGAACGAGGTGCTCGTCCGACCCGGATGGCTCGCTCGGGTCGCGTCCGGAGCGAGCGCCGTGGAGGGCGGATCCGGGCCGACCCGGTCACTCACTCCCCGCGAACCCGACCACGCGGCCGAGGAGCGCGAAGCCGTCGCCCGTGCCGCGCCAGCGCGCCCGCATCCCGGCCACGCCCACCCGCCGTCGGACGTATCTCAACGCGACGACGGCGACGACGGCGACGACGGCGTCGTCCATCGGCCCGAGGACCGGGATGAGCTCGGGGATGAGGTCGATGGGGCTGACCAGCCACACGAGCAGCCCGACGAGCGCGAGGCGCACATCGAGCGGGGACGCGTGGTCCCCGCCGATGGCGCGCAGCATCCGCACCACGTCCGGGACGACGCGGACGACCTCCCCGATGGGAACGTCCTTCGGCCGCAGGAACGAGGAGAGAAGGATGAATGCGGCCCACACGACGGCGAGGCCCAGTGCGATGCCGAGGAGGATGCGGAGGTCCATCGGCCACTGCGGCACCGGCGACGTCACGAACGGGTGGCGGACCGCCACATCCACCCGGCCACGACCGATGCGTCCGCGAGACATCCGGGGGGCATGAGCCATGCGAGCGATGCCGCCGCGGTGACGAGGAGCACGTCGTCCTCCTGGCGCTCGACGTCGCGGAGCGGGCGTCCGGCGAGGATCGTCCTGCCAGACCCCGGGACCGTGGACGTCGCGATCCGAAGCCGGCGCCCCGCTCCCACGGCATGCCGTTCGGCGGCTCGGCCCGAGCCGCATCGGGGACGCCGAGCGGCGAGACCCGGTCGCGGCCGTCGAGCGTGCCGTCAGGTGTCGGCGCGGATCCGCTCGGGTGCGACGGCCACCACCTCCTTGCGCGCGAAGACGCCGAGGAAGCGCACGCCGCACAGGAAGAGCGCCACGCCGAGCCCGCTGTAGAAGAAGGCGATCATCCAGTCCGGCATCAGGTGCGAGAGGCGGAGCGCCATGCCACCGCCCATCATCACCGCCATCACGGCCCAGGACGAGGCGTTGAAGAAGAGCCAGAAGGGGAGCCGGTCCTCGGTACGCTCGCGGATCCGACCGGTGTGCTTCCGCACGAGGCGGGAGAAGACGAGGAAGTAGAACGCGAGGAAGATCACCACCGCGAGCGGGAACAGGACGAGGTTCTCGGGCGCCAGCCTGAACTCCAGCGGCAGCCCGATCACGCAGACCATCGCGCCCGCCGCGCACCAGACCAGGCCGGCAATGAGGATCAGGTGGTTCTTGGGCAGGTGGACGGCGTGCATCGCTTCGATGACTCCCGACTGGCGGACCGCCGGCGACCCCGACTCGATGCGAGCCCACCGAGACGCCGAAGCCGCCGCGCCCGCAGACCTCTCAGGACGAGAGCGCTGCGGTCGGCGGGTGGCGCGATTGTACCCGCCAGCCACCGGAGGGCCCGCAACCCGGACGGGACAGATCCCGTCGTCGGCGCGTCAGCCGACGGGCAGCGCCGCGACGATGGCGTCCCACTGGGCCTCGGAGGGATCGCCGCGGCCACGGGCGAGGATGGCGCCGTCGCGGCTCACGACGAGCGCGTGCACGTCATCGCTGCCGGGGATCGCGAGCGACCGCTGGAAGGCGCCCACGTCCGTGTAGACGGTGATCGTCCGGGCGAGCACGTCGGGGTCGCCGATGCCCGCGGTCATGCCGCCGTCGATGAAGCGGCGTGCCGGGCGCCAGGCGGTGGAGAGGACGGGCACCTCCACGATCGCGACCGGCATGGGCCCCGTCGCTCCCCGGATCGTCAGCGGGATCCCGGCAGCCACGGCGCGGGCGATCCAGCGGTCCACCCGCTCCTGCTGCCCGCGCTGGAACGCCACGACGACGAGGGTGCGCTCGGCCGGGAGGTCGCGCGGCAGCACCATCGCGACGCCGAGCAGAGAGCGACCGCCGACGGCCGGGAACCGCGCCGGCGCTCCCGGTTCGTCCCTCCTGCTCGTGGCCGTCATGTCTTCATCCTACGGCGGTGGGTCCGCTGCGACCCCACTGCCGCGGCCGCCGTGATCCCTGCCGCGGCTGGGGGCAGCCGGCGGGACGTCCGTCGGGAAGTGGCCGGGGCAGGCGTCGGGCCGCTACGGCGCGCCGAGGGCGGCGGTGATCTTCTTCGAGAGCGCCTGCATCTCCGCGACGAGCCCCTGGACCTGGGCGCTGTCGGCCGCGGCCACGGCCGGATCGGCGACGGTCTTCTTGAGGATGGCGACGACCTCCTCGTCGTCGGGATGCCGGAGGAGGTCTTCCTGGAGTGGGAGCGGATCGAGGAGGGCAGGAGGATCCGGGGGTCCCTCGTCCCTGCCGAGATCGGTGACCGCTACCTGTCGCCGGCCAGCGACTTTGTCCATCATGCGGCCAGCGATCCTGTCCTCAGCCTCGGTCCCGACGGCCACGCCAGGGATGATCCGAACCTGGCCGGCGGACGACCCCGCGGGGTGGT